>CALXPW010000004.1 GCA_944390365.1 uncultured Clostridia bacterium
GTTAGCACGATGGTCTCCAAAACCACAAGTCTGAGTTCGAGTCTTAGTACCCCTGCCAAACCATTGATGTACAATTTAAATAATTGTACATTTTTTGTTAGATAGCTATTTTAACTTTTTTGTATAAGACTATGGTTATATTATTTCTTATACAATAAAAATATTATATAAAAAGGTGTGCCATGAAAAGAAAAAATAAAGAAGTAAAAAACGAATTTAAAAAAAATGATATAACGACAAATGTTTTACAAGAAAGCTTAGAAAGCAATTCATATAGTAGTACAAATGCTAATGAGAAAGCAATTATTAAAACTTCTAGTAATGATGTTAAAAATGGATTTATAAAAAAAATATTATCTAATAAATTTATTTCAAAATTTCTTACTAAAGAAGTAATTTTGTATGTTGTTTTTGGCGTATTAACTACACTTGTCAATATTGGTTCATTTTATGTAATGACAACATTTTTTCATATAAATGAGAATACTGCAAATAATATAGCTATTGTTTTAGCTGTTTTGGTTGCTTACTTTACAAATAAAGATTTAGTTTTTCATTCTGAGGCACAAGGTTTTGGCGAGAAGTTTATTGAATTTTGCAAATTTATTTTAGGAAGACTTCTTACTATGTTTATAGAGTCTTTTGGTGGTTCTTTAATGTTTAAGTACCTTCCTATACCTACAATTATAAGTAAATGCTTAATTACAGTAATTGTTATTATTTTAAATTTCTTTATAAGTAAGTTTTTTGCTTTTAAATCTTCTAATAAAGATATTAAAATAGATTAAATATATTTTTCGGGGGCTATTAGATTAAAAAAGGAGTTTTTGTGTTATGTCTAATAGCTTTTTTGTTTCTTTTAGAACTTTAATAGTATTTATTATATTTTTATGTGTGTTTATTTCTGTATTTTTTATACCAATGTTTCCTAATGAGTTTGCTTCATATTCTAGCACAGAATCTATTATATTGGATATTAGTTCTTCTGGCTATGCATGGCCCATTCCAGGGTATAATAGTATAACTTCATATTTTGGTTATAGAACTTCTCCAACTGCTCGGAGCATCTTCATATCACTCTGGCTTAGATATTGGTGCACCAGAGGGTACTAAGCTTATTGCTGTTACCTCTGGCAAAATTACTTTTGCTAGTTTTTTAGGTGGTGGTGGCTATACTATAACTTTAACTTCTGGGAATATAAAATTTACTTATTGCCATGTTTCTCCAAATTATATAGTTAAGGTTGGAGATTTTGTAACTAAAGGTCAAGTAATTGGTTATGTTGGTCCTAAAAATGTTTATGGGGTTAAAGGTAACCAATATTATGATGAAAATGGCAACCCTACAAATGGTGCAACTACAGGTCCTCATTTGCACTTTGGTGTTAGAGTAAATGGAGAGTACATAGACCCCTTGAACTTATTTAAGTAGAATATAACAAGCCACAATAGACAATGAGTTTTTTTATACATAAAAAAAGCCCCTATACAGAGCTTCTTCTTACTACATATCTTCATCTTCATTTTTATCGTCTTTGTCATCATCTTCGTCCTTGCTTGTATATTCTTGTTCATCCTCTGCTACTTCACCATAGCAATGTGAACAATTTCCATCACAAGCACTTTCTTCTTGATTCCAATCTAGTTCGATAATGTTATTGCATTTAGGACATTTTATTTCATCTTTTTCTTCATCTGCTATATCAGTTGTAAATTCATAGTTACAATATGGACAAACAATTTCAAATTCATAAGAGTCTTCATCTTCATAAATGTCTCCTTCAATTTCGTCTACCATTGATTGAACACTTTCTATTTTAGAATTTATTTCTTCTTGCCTTTCTTCTATTTCTTTTATACGTGCATCGGTAAGAACTGTTAATCTATCTATTATATCCATAAAGATAGTTGTTAGTTCTATTACCTTTTCTTTTATATAGATTAAATCTTCTGGATCTTTTATATTGTTTTCCAAATCCTCTATTATTTTTTTATATTTACCTTTTATATCAGACATATTTTCTAGCTTCCTTCCTATACTCTTTCCATATATTCGCCAGTTCTTGTATCTATTCTTATAACATCACCGATGTTTACAAATAGTGGTACTGTAAGCTTATATCCATTTTCTAATGTTGCAGGCTTTCCTGATGTTGTAGTTGTGTTTCCAGCAAATCCTGGCTCTGTATATGTAACTTCTAATTCTACGAACATTGGTGGCTCAACTGAAAATACATTTCCTTTAAATGATAATATTTTTACGTTCATATTTTCTTTTAAGAATTTTAAGCCATCTCCAATTTGTTCTGCATTAAGTGGTATTTGCTCGTATGTATTATTATCCATAAAATAATATAAACCACCATCATTATATAAATATTGCATATCTCTCTTTTCGATTTCTGCACCTGGGAATTTTTCTGATGGGTTAAATGTTTTTTCTAAAACTGCTCCTGTTATAACATTTTTTAATTTTGTTCTAACAAATGCTGCTCCCTTTCCTGGTTTTACGTGTTGAAATTCAACTACCTTAAATACGTTTCCATCCATTTCAAATGTTGTTCCGTTTCTAAAATCTCCTGCCATATATACTTCTGCCATATATATTACCCCTTTCAAATTAACATAATTTTTAACATTCAATATTTTACCATATATTACTAGTAAAATCAAGTATTTTATTTACTTCTTTTTATTACTTTATAAAAATAAAAAATATATAAACCCACTTTATACCAATATAGTTTCAAATTATTTATCTACTACTATATAATTTTTATCCGATTTTGTTAAATTTATACATCCAGATTTTGTAATTAACACTGTATCTTCTATTCTTACTCCAAATGCTCCTGGTATATATATTCCTGGTTCATTTGTTACTACCATATTTGCCTTAAACGTGTTATCGTTTTTGCCATTTATAAATGGCATTTCGTGAATATCTAGTCCAACTCCATGTCCTAAGCTATGCATTAGGTCATATCCATTCAATTTAAAGTCATTTTCTACCATTTTTGATGCCATTCTAATGCTAGCACCTTCTTTATATTCTTTTAATGTTTGCAATTCATTTTTTAACACTAAATCATAAACTTTTTGAGCTTGAACTGGTACATACCCTGCAAATATTGTTCTCGTCATGTCTGAGCAATATCCTTGGTATTTGCATCCCATATCTATTGTTATTGCATCTCCCGCTTCTATTTTCTTATCTGTAGGAACCGCATGTGGTTTAGATGAATTCTTACCCGATGCTACAATGGTTTCAAAGGCTAAGCCATCTGCCCCATTTTCTCTAAAGAATTTTTCAATTTCATAAGAAATTTCTTTTTCTGTCATTCCTATTTTTATATAGTTGCAAAGATGACTAAAGCATTGATCTGTAATGTAGCAAGCTTTTTCTATCAATCCTATTTCTTCATCGTCTTTAATCATACGTTGCTTTTCTATTATGTTTTCAGTTTCTTCAAAGTTATTTATTTTATATCTTTCAATGTATTTTTTGTACGTGGCATAAGTCACATAATTTTCTTCAAATCCAACATTTTCGCAAAATAAGAAAAAGTTTTCATAGTCATCTCTTGTAATGTTTGATATATCATTAACAATTATTTCGTCGTTAATTGTTAGAGTAGATTTTACTTCTTCTAAATATCTTGCATCTGTTAAGAAAAAATTTTCCTTTCTTGTTATTAAAAGCACTCCTTCAGCAGTTAATCCTGTAAGGTATCTTATATTTACTGGATTTGATATTATTATTCCTTGCATATTTTCCATATTTATTTTATCTCTTAGCCACTTAATTTTAGGATTCATATATAACTTCCCCCTTTTATTACGGATAACACTTCATTTATTTATATATCTATTTCTACGTTTATATTATCTTCAAATCTTTAGTTAATATGTACCTAATGAAAATATTTTTAACAAAACTAATAATAAATCAGATGTACTTAAATACATTGGTATCATACTTGCCACTACTATAAATGGTCCAAATGGAATATACTCGTTCATTTTCTTTTTTCTTGAAATGAGGATTATAATGCTTACTATTGCTGCAAATAAAAATGCCATAACAGAAATAAGTATCATGTTAAGCCAGCCAAAGAAAAGACCTAATGCGCCCATAAGTTTTACATCTCCAAAGCCCATTGCTTCTTTTCCTGCAATAATTCCTCCAATAAGTGTTATAAGTAAGAATATTCCTCCGCCAACTAGCATTCCTAGTATATTGTTTACAAATATGTTTATTCCAAAATTTATGTTTAGTAGTGTTTCTGCAAATGTAAAAATAAGTCCAACCTCAAATATTGTAAGTGTTAGTCTGTTTGGTATAATTTGTAATTTGTAATCTATCATAAATGCTATTATAAGCATTGGTATTAAAAGCATAAATTTTATAGTATCTATAGTTAATCCTTTAAAATATAGTAACGCAATATATGCTATTACTACAATTACCATCAGTAAATACTTTGGTTTAGTATTTTTTAGATACTCTTTATAAAAATCTCTTGAAAATACTTTTTTGTATTCTGGCAATCTTAAGTTACACCAATCTATAAATTGTCCAACAAACAATCCAATTATTCCTACTACTACGTAAGTTAATATATGCAAATCGTTAATATACATTTTTTCCTCCTAGTTTATTGAGAATAGTATTACATTTTCTACTCCCTATTTCTTTTAGTTCTTTTACTTTAATTCTTTTTTTCTTTTATTTTTCTCATATCTTTTTATAATAAATTTTTCAATTGGCCTTTTTATTTTAGTTATTAAGTAATCTTTTTCTTCTATTGGTTTAACTAAAATAGAAAACATATTGCACCTATTTGCGCCAATTATATCTGTAAAAATCTGGTCTCCTACTACTGCAATGTTTTCTTCTTTTAACTTTAATATATCTCTAGCACGCAAAAAACCTGACTTTAGTGGTTTTTTTCCAAAAAAGATATATGGTACTTCTATCATTTTTGCAACTGTTTCAACTTTTTTTATTTTATTACTATTAGAAAGAATACATATTTTTATTCCATTATTTTTTATTTCTTTAGCCCATTCTAAAACACCGTTAGGCATTACTCTGTCTAAGCTAATTAGTGTGTTATCGACATCTAATATTAGTCCTTTTATATTATTCTCTTTCAAAAAATTTATGCTTATATCTTTTACACTATTAAAATATTCCTTTGGGTATAACAACATGCTTTCAATATTACTCCTTCTATTTGTTCAAGCATAATATATCAATATGTGCAGTGTTTGTCAAGTGTCTATTTTGGGGACAGGTCTAAATGGGACAAAACTGTCATACTTGGGGACAGGTCTTATAATAAATTATAGAGATAAAATAATAGAGACCTGTCCCAAAAGGTGACAAAGTTGTCTCAAACAGACCTGTCCCCAAACCTGACATTTTCTTATACTTCTCTATTTAAATTGCCATAAGTATATTGCTTGCCTTCTAGTTTTGCACCTGTTAAACTTGCTTTAGCTATATTGTTTATTTCGTCTATACTTTCATCTAGTAAGTCTATTCTAACAGAATCTATTCCTGCCTCAACATGTGTAATGCAAGTAGTTTTGCTATTAAAAATTGTTGTTACAGTTTGCACATTATCTGGCAAAATTCTAAATTTGAATCCTAGTCTATCTATTAAATAGTATTTATTGTTTGTTCTGCACCTCATCATGCAGTCTGGATAACATTTATTTGATACTCCTAATACGCAATAATTCATTTTCATTACTGGTGTATTGCCATATACAATAAGTTCCAATGGGATGTGATTTTTTTCTATATTATATATATTGTTTATATCTTCTAAGTTTAATTCAGGTGAAAGTGTTATTTTGCTTATTCCTAAACTTCTAAATGTGTATATGCTTGTTGTGTTAAAGCAATTTAATGTAAAGTTACCTATAAATTCATATTTTCCTTTATATTTTTCTAGTAATACTAAATCTCCCAAGCTTGAGATTATAAAACCTGCTATGTTATACTCCTTTATCAAGTCCTCTAAGCCGTGTTTTATAACATTTTTGTAATTTGCTTTTATAATTGCAGGCATATAAATATATGTCTTAAATTTAGATGTAATTTGTTTTAATGCACTAGTACACTCTTTTCTCATAAAGTACCTTAAAGGTATATATACACAAGATATGTACCTATTTGATAGTTTTGAATAATCACATTCTGGATTTATTATATTAAAATATGCAGTTACCTTTTTAGCACCATTTTCCTCTTCTTGCACAGAATATTTATTTAAGAAATTTTTTGTGTATTTGTCGTAAATTCTGTCTAATTTTTCTTCATCTAGCTCTGTATTTCGTTTTATTCTGCCAATTATTATATTTTCTAGCTTTGTTAACGCCATCCTTCGAATTTCATTTAATTCTTTTATACTTGGAATAAATAGTCCTTCGTCTAAGTCTACATTTATTTCTTTAAATTCAAAAGGTGTGTTGTTTGTTTTTGATATTTGTGAAACAATCCTTTCTTCTGTAAATGGATTTTTTATAGCTGGCTCTGGCACTAACGAAGATGCTATGCTTACATTTATGTTTTTGTATAAGCTTTGTTTTGCATTTTGAACAGATACATCCATTGTAATAGGTTCGTTATTCTTTATTTTAATATTTGCTTTAAGTGGAATTTTTATGTTTTCGCCTTCGTAAGAATCTTCTGCTTTTGTTAATTGTTCCTTACTAGATAACTTATATATTTTATCTCCTATATGAATGTTTCCCTTCATTCTGCCAATTACAACTTTATCACCAATTTTTGCACTTGGTATGTTTGCATTATTTAGCATAAGTTCCGAAACATTGTATTTTGTATTCTCTTTTTCAAAGTTTATTGTATCTCCAACAGAAAGAGGTTGATTTAGCAATATTTTTATATGTCCTTTTAACTTGTTGTATCCTGCTACATTTCCTAAATATAGTCCCATATTGTTTGGCTTTTCCTTAAAGATAAGAGATTTATTTGCTGAATTTGACAAATGTCCTGTAGAGAATTCTCCTCTATTAAAGATTTGTTTTAATTCTAGTTTATCCTTTTCATCTATAACATATTCCTCGTTATTTAATACTTTATCAATGTACTTTCTATAAATTCTAGTAACTATTGCCACATACTCTGGTGATTTTAATCTTCCTTCTATTTTAAAGCATTTAACTCCAGCATTTATTAGTTGAGGAATATATTCTAATGAGCACAAGTCCCTTGGACTTATTAAATATCCTTTATCTATAATTTTTTCAGATACTTTATTGTTTATTTCTTTCTCCTCTAATAATTCATAAGGTAATCTACAAGGTTGAGCACATCTTCCACGATTTCCGAGAGCGACCGCCTACCATACTAGAGAAAAAACATTGACCTGAATACGAAATACAAAGCGCTCCATGTACAAAGGTCTCAATCTCTATATTTGAATTACTACATATATATTCAATTTCGTGTATAGATAATTCTCTAGAAAGTACTGCTCTAGAATATCCTAATTTTTCTAATTCCTGCACTCCTTCTAAGTTATGTATGGTCATTTGTGTACTTGCATGTATAGGTAAGTCTGGAAATAGCTTCATTAAAAATTGTGCTAAACCTACATCTTGCACAATTAGTGCATCTATTCCGAGTTCATAAGCTTTTTTTGCTACCATCACTGCTTCTTTAAACTCCGAATCTTTTATCAGTATGTTTAAAGTTAAATGAGTTTTTACATTTCTTAGAGCACAATAGTTTATTACTTTTTCTAGTTCTTCAAAATCAAAATTTGTTGCAGAAGCCCTAGCATTAAAAAAACTTGTGCCGAAATACACACTATTTGCCCCGTTTTGGACAGCTGCTTTTAGACATTCAAAGTCTCCTACTGGTGATAAAAGTTCAACATCTTTTTTCATATATATTAAACTCCTTTTATTTGTACATTTATTGGTCGTTTTAATTATATTATATATGGCTAAAAAAATCAAACGATTATTTTAGCATTTACATTGTAACAAAAAATAAAAGAATTCATATTATATATAAACAATAAGAAAGGGGTTTTGATATATGCAAGAAGAAAACAGAAATTGTTGCTGTAACAATGGTGGATTTTTAGGAAATCTTTTTGGTGGATGTGGCTGTGGAGATAACAGTATATTATTCTTTATACTTATATTCTTAATATTATTCTGCAACTGTGGATGTGGATGCAACAGATAATGCAAAAGAGTCGCTTTTGCGACTCTTTTAATGCTGTGCTGTAAGCTTTATAATTAAGTCCATGTTGTCATCTTTTGCTGCTTTATTTCTTCTAATTGCTCCACATTTTTTGCATCTAAATATTATTACATATCCTTTTTTACTATCTATTTCTGCTCCTATTGGCTCTAAAATTCCATGGCATGTTTCTTCCCTGTCTCCTGGGTTTATATCTACATGTTTAGAATGCAAGCACTTTGGGCAATGGTTTCTGCATGAGTAACCTAGTGGCTTAACCTTTTCTCCACAATTTTCGCATATAAATTCTTCATCAATTTCTGTAAATTTTCTTCCCATACTTTCCTCGCACCTTATTATACATTAAATATACTTCCACCAATAAATTCTCGTAATAGTGAATTCTTTGGTATGTACTCATCACCTATGTCATCAAAATATTTTAAAAGCTCATATAGGCTCTTCGCTTCCGAATATTCTGGATGAGTATTATCAATTGCCTTTAATAGTGGCATAGCATATTTCTTTAAAACTGAGATTTCATATATTAGAGATGTATTAAACATACTATCTGCTTGCTCTTGAAATGGGAATATGTTGTTTTCTTCTCCTCTATTTACCATGTCCCAATTTTGCAATGTATGTAATGCTTCATATCCTCTAAAGTTGTAATCTCTAACCAGCCTACGAATTAACCTTGTATCGGTAGTAGAAATTCTATTATAATAGTCTATATTAAGCACAGTTAGAGCACTAATATATATTTTGTATTTTTGCTCAAGTGGAATTGCTGAAGTTAGCTTATCATTTAAACAGTGAATTCCTTCTATAACAAGCACTTCATTATTTCTCATTTTTATTTTTTCTCCTGTAAATGATTTTGTGCCTGTCTTAAAATCAAATATTGGAAGTTGTACTTCTTCCCCTCTTAATAACTTTGATAAGTGGTCATTAAATAACTTTAAATCTATAGCATCAAGCCTTTCAAAATCGTAGTTTCCATTTTCATCTCTAGGAGTGTCTTTTCTTTCAACAAAATAATTATCTACTGAAATAGTAATTGGCTTAATTCCATTTAACTTAAGTTGTATACCAAGTCTTTGTGCAAATGTAGTCTTTCCAGAAGAAGATGGCCCAGCGATAAGAATAAGCTTAACACCTTTTCTTCTAACTATTTTATCAGCGATGTCAGATATTTTCTTTTCATGCAATGCCTCTGCAAGAAGAATAAGTTCCTTTTCTTTTCCTTCTTCGATTTTCTTATTTAATTTATATATAGTATTTATATCTAACACTCTATGAATATCTTCATATTCCTCTAAAGTGTGTAGTAATTTCTTGGTTTCTATATATTTATCAATTCTGTCAGGTGTTTTTTTATCTGGGTAACGAAGCAAAAATCCATCATGATATTTTATAACATCAAAAAGCTTAATGTATCCAGTACTTATTGGCATTACCCCATAAAAATAATTATAATAATTCTCACAAAAATATAATGAAACCTCGTCTTTGTACTTATTGTCTAATTGCAATCTGCCTCTTAGAGTCTTTTCTTTTTGATAAAATTTTTCTGCCTCTTCTTTGCTCATTTCAATTTTTTTAATTGGCAAATTACTATCCACAATCTGTTGCATTTCTTTCTTTATGTTGTCTACTAGCTCCATTGTAACTTTCATATTATCAACACTGCAAAAAATAGAATTTGATAGCTGGCAATTAACTGTTAATAGTGCTTTAGGATAAACTCTATTAAATGCCATTCCCATTACATAAAGTATGCCTCTTTGATAAACTCTTCTACCATCTCTTGTTGTAATATCTATTGGTAAAACTGCATTTGTATCTTCAATTTCAGTATCTAAAGATACTATTTCGTTTTTATACTTGCATGCAAGTATATTTTTTTCTTTATCATTCTTAAAAAACTCTGTTGCTTTCAATAAGATTCCTCCTTTTTATGCCATTTTTTCCTTTATCTTCACTAAGGTGTTTAGTGCATCTATTGGTGTTAGCTCGTTTACGTCTACTTTATCTAGTTCATGTGCTATTTCTGCTAGTTTGTAGTTAAACATTGTAAGTTGGCCATCTGCCACACCTTTTTCTTGTTTTTCTATTTTTTTATTGTTTAATACATTTTTTCTTTCTATTGATTTTAGTATTTCATTTGCCCTTTTAGTAACTGTTTGTGGCACTCCTGCGAGTTTTGCTACGTGCACTCCATAGCTTTCGTCTGTTCCACCTTTTACTATTTTTCTTAGGAAAATGATGTCTTCGCCTTTTTCTTTTACTGCTATAGAGTAGTTTTTTACTCCTTCTAGCTTGTTTTCTAGGTCTGTTAGTTCATGGTAGTGTGTTGCAAATAGTGTTTTTGCTCCACATTTTTCTTTATCTGATATGTATTCTGCTACTGCCCATGCTATTGATAGTCCGTCATAGGTTGAGGTTCCTCTTCCTATTTCGTCTAGTATTACTAGGCTATTGGCTGTTGCTTCTTTTAGTATTTGTGCTACTTCCATCATTTCTACCATGAATGTGCTTTGGCCCATGCTTAAGTCATCTGATGCTCCAACTCTTGTAAATATTTTGTCTACTACTCCAATTCTAGCATAAGATGCTGGTACAAAGCTTCCTATTTGTGCCATTAGCGTTATTAACGCAACCTGTCTCATATATGTAGATTTTCCTGCCATGTTTGGTCCTGTTATAATAGCAAGTCTATTCTCGTCTTTGTCCAAATATGTATCGTTTTGCACAAAACTTCCACTTGGCAAGATTTTTTCAATTACGGGATGGCGTCCATCTTTTATGTCTAATACTCCACTGTTATCTACTTCTGGTCTTACATAATTTTGATCTTCTGCAACAGTTGCAAGCGAACATAAACAATCCAATGTAGCTATTATTCCTGCTGATTTTTGAACTCTTTCTATCTGTGATTCTATTTTATCTCTTACTTCTACAAATACGTTGTATTCTAAGTTTACAACTTTTTCTTCGGCACCTAGAATTTGATTTTCTAAGTTTTTTAGCTCTTCTGTTATATACCTTTCTCCACCTGTTAGGGTTTGCTTTCTTATATATCTATCTGGAACTAAAGATATATTAGATTTTGTAACTTCTATGTAATATCCAAATACCTTATTAAATCCAATTTTTAAGCCTTTTATTCCTGTCTTTTCCCTTTCTTCTGTTTCTAGGTTTATAATCCAATTCTTTCCATCTGTTGTTGCAGTTTTTAACTTGTCGATTTCTTCATCATATCCTAATTTTATAAGTCCACCCTCTTTTACACTAATTGGTGGCTCATCAACTATCGTCTTATCTATTATATCATATACATCGTCTAGTGTGTCAAGCTCCGAATATAATTCCATAAGCATACTAGACTTAGCCTGTGACAATATTTTCTTAATTTCTGGTAGTTGCTTTGCTGAACTTTTTAATGATATTAAGTCTCTTCCATTTGCACTTCCATAAGATATTTTTCCTGCTAGTCTCTCTATATCATACACTTTCTTTAAATTATCAGAAATTTCTCCCCTAAGAATAATATTATCTTTTAGTTCTGCAACTGCATCTAATCTTTTATTTATTTTTTCAACATTTATAAGTGGATTGTTTAGCCAGTTTCTAAGCAATCTTCCTCCCATTGCTGTAGCAGTTTTATCCAAAACCCAAAGTAATGTTCCTTTTTTAGTTTTATCTCTTAATTTTTCTGTTATTTCTAGATTTCTTCTTGCATTTATATCTAATGACATGTATTTAGTAACACTATATAATACAATTTTATTTATATGATCTAAATTGTTTTTTTGCGTGTCTAATAAATATGTAAATAATGCATTTGTTGCACCAACTGATAGCATATATTTTGATAAGTCTTCTACTGGCTTTTCTTCGTCATCTACAATTTTATATTTAACTGACAAAGCTTCGTAATTGTCTGTAAATTCTTTTTCTTCTAGTCTAGTTATATATACGTCAAATCTTTCTTTTATTTTTGCTATTTCCTCGCTACAGTCATACATCATAGGGTTTACTACAAGTTCTGCTGGAGAATATTTTGATATTTCATCTAGCAATGCGGTAAAATTGTTGGTTTCTTTTATTTCTGTTGTACGTAAGTCTCCTGTTGTAACATCGCAAGCAGTTAATCCATAATATATGCCATTTTTATAAATACTCATTATATAATTGTTTTTCTTATCCTCTAATAAATTAGCTTCTATTACAGTTCCTGGTGTTACAACCCTTATTACATCTCTTTTTACCATGCCTTTAGCAAGCTTTGGATCTTCTAGTTGCTCACAAATTGCAACCTTATGCCCATTTGCTATAAGTTTTGCTATATATGAGTCTGCTGCATGGTAAGGAATACCACACATTGGAGCTCTTTCTTCCTGGCCACACTCTTTTCCAGTAAGTGTAAGTTCTAGTTCTTTAGATACATTTATTGCATCATCAAAAAACATTTCATAAAAATCGCCTAATCTATAAAATAAAATACAATCTTTATATTTTTCTTTCATATCCAAATAATGTTGCATCATTGGTGAGTATTCTGCCATGTTTATTCCCTCTTTCTATTTTTGCTTATTGTCACTTATTTCTTGTTCTTTCTCATATTTTGCTACAAATATTTTATTTCGTCTTAATGTACTTACACTTATTCCTAATGCATCTGCTTTATCTTTTTCTGTACCTTGAATGTTGTCTGCTAGTTCTATATTTTTCTTTGCTTTTTCATATTGCATTCTTCTTTTATCCATGCCACCATCTACTAAAATTGGTCCCTCATCACTATATTCCTCAACTACTGCTTGCATTAGTAATTGCTCAAATTCAGTAAATGGCTTACGTTTCATTTTTCTATATGAATATTCTTTGCATATATCATATAATTTTTCATACCCTTCCTCTTTTTTTAGTTTTTCTATTTCTCTTCCTATTGTTCTAACAGGTATTCCATATTCTTCTGCTATTTGGCTTTGTGACATATTATTCTTTATCATTTCTACTATTAAAGCCTTAAAATTTATATGAGAATAATCTGGATGTAAAGTTGCTTGATATGCTATGTATTTGCGTGCTAAAACTAAATGTTCTGGCTTACTTAAAAATTGAAATAGCTTTTCCTTTAAAGTGTCTTCGTCTACTTTCATTCTAGTTGCTATAGCTCTAATATTATCTTTTTTATCACACAAATCTATACATATACTTTTTAATGTTTCGTCTGGTATAGATATAGCTGTACTATTTACTTTGTTATTTTTTATTGCCTGCTCAAAAGATGCTAATTTTTCTGGGTTCGTTTTAAAATATTCCATACACTTATCTTTTAAGCTCTCTCTGTCAATTTGATACTTTCTTCCAGCTTCTCTTAAACTCATACCATTTATTATTTCATCTATAACTTCTTCTATATTTATTGAATCCATTAGTCTCTTCCTTTCTTTAAATAGAACTAGACAATTTTGCTCATACTCTAATCCACAAATCTACCAATAAAATGTCGGCAAAGGCATTATTTACTTTAAGAAAGTTAAAATACATTTAATTTTCTTAAAGTACCTCTCCCCTTAAATACCACAAATGTTCAGAAACAATTTTAACAGGTACAACTTTTCCTATTAAACTACTATCACCTTCAAAAATTACTACTTTATTTGAATCTGTTCTTCCTGTTAAAAAATCAGAGTTTGTTTTACTATAACCCTCAACCAAAATATCTTGAACAGTTTCTATATACGCTTTATTATTTTCTTCAATTTGTTCTTCATATAATGCTTTTAGCCTATCAAATCTTTTATGTTTAATCTCCTCTGGAATTTGATTTTCCATTTTATCTGCTGGCGTGCCTACTCTTCTTGAATATATAAACATAAATATTTGCTCGAATTTAACCTTTTTTACTACATCTAAAGTGTCCTCAAAATCTTCTTCTGTCTCTCCTGGGAATCCAACAATTATATCTGTAGAAAATTTTACATTTGGTATTTTTTCCTTCATCTTTTCCACTAAATTCAAATACTGTTCTTTTGTGTATACCCTATTCATTGCTTTTAGAACTCTTGTGCTTCCAGATTGCAGTGGTAAATGTACAAACTTTGACACCTTTTCGCAGTCACGTATTGCTTCAATTACATCATCTGTAAAGTCTTTCGGATGTGGAGAAACAAACCTTATTTTTTCTATTCCTTCTATGTTGTTTACTGCTCTTAGTAGTTTTGCAAATGAGTCTATTTTGCTTGAACATAGCCCTTTTTCTCTTTCTACTCTCATATATGAATTAACATTTTGTCCTAGTAATGTAATTTCTTTGTAACCAGCTTGTGCCAGACTTTTTACCTCGTTTAAAATATCCTCTGGATTTCTGCTTCTCTCTCTTCCTCTTACATAAGGAACTATGCAATAAGTACAAAAATTGTTACAACCATTCATAATAGTAACAGAAGCTCGTATGCTATCATCTCTTTTTATTGGTAGCCCTTCAATTATTTCTCCGTCTATATCTAAAATGTCTGTTATTTTTTTATTTTCCATTATTGCATTATACAAGTCTTTAGGAAATTTGTGTAATGTATGTGTGCCGAATATAACATCATATTTGTAGCTTTTTTTAATTTTATCTACAATATGCTGTTCTTGCATCATACAACCACCTATTGCAATGATTGTTCCTCTCGCTTCTTTTTGTTTTTTTACTTCTCCAAGCTTTCCAAACAGCTTTTCCTCTGCGTTTTCTCTTACGCAACAAGTATTGTATATAACAAGGTCTGCTTCTGCAATATTTTCTGTTTTAGTATAGCCCATTTTTTCTACCATACCACATATTTTTTCAGAATCGTTTTCATTTAGTTGGCATCCCATTGTAAATATATTGTATTTTAGATTTTTTCCTTCATTTATTTTTCTTATTTTTTCTATATATTCTAATTCTTCATTTATATCTGTTTTAGTCATTTTTGCTCCTATCTAGTAGTATTTTTTTAGTTCGTACTACGTGGTACTTTTATTTTTACTTCAATTTATATATTTTACACGAAAAAAGCGCTTTTTTCAAGTGCTTTTTATACGGTTTTGTACGGTTTTATTTGCAAAACCTATGCTTTCCTATTGTTACAGTCATTGGTCTAGACCAAATCCATTTATTTGTTGCTGTGCTTGGATTAAAGTAGTAAATTGCTCCATTTGTTGGGTCCCATCCGTTTAGAGCATCTTGTGCTGCTTTTTTGGCAGTTTCGTTTGGTGTTAAGTTTATTTGTCCATCAGATACAACATCAAATGCTCCACTTTGATAAATTACACCTGCTATTGTATTTGGAAAAGAACTACTTCTTACTCTGTTTAATACCACTGCAGCAACTGCAACTTGTCCTGTATATGGCTCTCCTCTAGCTTCGCCATACACTAGCCTACTTAGCAAATTTAAGTCACTGGAATTTGTTGATGAACTTGAATTACTACTTGAACTATTTCCTGATGAGTTATATATTCCCATTGCTTGTAAAGTTTTAGTTCCTGCAATTCCATCTACAGTAAGACCATTTTTTCTTTGAAAATATTTAACTGCTTCTAGTGTTTGGCTACCATATATTCCATCTACATTTCCTTTATAGTAGCCCCATCTTTTTAGCTTGGTTTGTATAGTTCGTACCTCTTCTCCTCTTGAACCGTATTTAGACAAAGCCCATGTTTCATTACTTCTAAAGAATACATTGTATGATACAAATATTGTACTTACTAGAAAAATAACAAATATAGCTTTTAAATTTCTTTTTAATTTAATTGCCATCTAATCCTCCTCTTCGGTAAATTGGTAACTCATCCAATTTTCCACTACAAAAAATAACACTAATTTAGATTAAATAATTTTAAATTTATTTTATCCAAAATTAGTGCTATTATACATTATTTGTTATTTAAGTTATAAAAATGTTTTTTATTCTTTTATTATGTTTTATTTAAGTTATACATTAGATATTTAAAAAATTCCGACTATATTTCCATCTTCATCTATGTCTATTTTCTCTGCTGCTGGAACTCTTGGAAGTCCAGGCATTGTCATTATTTTACCTGTTATTGCTACTACAAATTCTGCTCCAGATTTTAATATTATGTCTTGAACATTTATTTCAAATGGTTCTAAACATTCTAAATTTTTTGGATCGTCAGATAGCGAATACTGTGTTTTTGCTATACATACAGGAAGTTCTCCAAATCCAAGCTCTTCTATTTGCTTTATTCTTTCTTCTGCTTCTTTAGAATAGTTTACTCTAGTTGCGCCATATATTTTGGTTGCAACATCATTTATTTTGTCTTTTATGCTTTCTTCCAAATCATAAATATAATTTAGCTTACTATCTTTTTGTGTTAATTCTACAATTTTATTTGCTAGGTCTATGGCTCCTTCTCCACCTTTTTCCCAGCTTTCTACTAAACTTAAGTCTATACCATATTCTTGTAATTTGTTCTTTAAAAATTCTATTTCTTTTTCTGTATCATGTGTGTATTTATTTATTGCTACAATTACATTTAATCCAAATTTATTTTTTAAATTGTCTATATGTTTTAATAAGTTTTGTATTCCTCTTCCTAGTGCCTCTATGTTTTCATTTTTAATTTCTTCTTTTGGCATTCCACCATGATATTTAAGTGCTTTTATTGTTGCTACACAAACTACTGCATCTGGCTTTATTTCTGCTTTTCTACATTTTATGTCTAAGAATTTTTCTGCGCCTAAATCTGCTCCAAAGCCTGCTTCCGTAACTACGTAATCTCCAAGTTTTAATGCTAATTTTGTTGCTATAATGCTATTACATCCATGTGCAATATTGGCAAATGGTCCACCATGTACTATAGCTGGTGTATGCTCTAGTGTTTGTACTAAATTTGGATTTATTGCATCTTTTAATAGGACTGTTAATGCTCCATCTGCTTTTAAATCTCTTGCTGTTATTGGTTTATTTTCTTTAGTGTATCCAACTATAATGTTGCCTATTCTTCTTTTTAAATCTTTAACATCTGTTGCTAAGCAAAATATTGCCATTATTTCTGATGCAACAGATATATCAAATCCATCTTCTCTTGGAACAATATTCTTCTCACCAGACAAACCAGTTTCTACTTTTCTTAGTTGTCTATCATTTAAGTCTACACATCTTTTCCAAGTAACTTTATCAAAGCCAAGTTCATTTCCAAAATATATATGGTTATCTATCATAGCTGAAAGTAAATTGTTTGCAGAAGTTATTGCATGAATGTCGCCAGTAAAATGTAAGTTTATATCTTCCATTGGTGCTATTTGAGAATGGCCTCCACCAGTTGCTCCTCCTTTTATACCAAATACAGGTCCTAAGGAAGGCTCTCTTAGCGCTAATACTGATTTTTTACCTATTTTTTGAAGTCCATCTACTAAGCCGATTGCCATTGTAGTTTTTCCTTCTCCTAAAGGCGTGGGATTTATTGCTGTTACTAAAACCAATTTTCCATTTTGCTTATTTTGCAATCTTTCTTTTATTTTTAAATTTATCTTTGCCTTATATCTACCATATTGCTCTAACTCTTCTTCATTTATACCTAATTTATTGGCAATTACATCAATTTTTTCTAATTTAGTATTTCTAGCAATTTCTACATCTTCCACTTAAGCCACTCTCCTTCCGTGGACAAAAGGGACACTCCTATTTGTCCACACTTCATAAAAAGAAAACATTATATAATATATATATAATTTAGTGTGGACAAATAGGAGTGTCCCTTTTGTCCACGGTTGTTTTACCCAAATATCATTCCAACAATAAAGCCTATTAAAGCCCCAACAAAAACCTGTATTGGTGTATGGCCTAGTACTTCTTGCAATTTTTCTGTTACTTCTACATTTGTTAATCCAGGTGTTTGCACTATTCTATTTAGTAGTTTTGCTTGTTTACCAGCTGCTCTTCTTACTCCTGCTGCATCATACATTACTACAAAAGCAAATATTATAGATAAACCAAATATTGCTGAATTTATTCCATATTGTTTTCCTATCATTGTGCAAAGTGCTACAACGACAGCAGAATGAGAGCTAGGCATTCCCCCAGCTCCAAGTATTCTTTTAAAGTTAAATTTTTTAGTTGTTACTAAATCATATATTAGTTTAAAAAGTTGTATAAAAAACCATGTTCCAAATGTAACTATTAAATATCTATATTCGTGAATTATCCCCATCATTTCTCTTATTCCTCGTTTTGTACAAAATTTTCTTCTGCTAATTCTCCATTTTCGCCTTTGATTAGCATAGTTATTTTCTTTTCGGCTTTTTCTAGCATTTCGCTACACTCTTTTGATATTTTCATTCCTTCTTCAAATTTAGATACTGAAGTGTCTAAATCTAAATCCCCTTTTTCTAGTTCTGTTGCTATTTCTTCTAGCTTTTTCATTTTTCCCTCAAAGCTTTCTGTTTCTTGCATTATTTTTCAATCCTTTCATTGTTTTCTTCTTTATAATATTTTATTATTTTTCAGTTACAAGTCCTGTATTTAGGTCAACTATTAAAAATGCAACGGTTACAGCATTTGAACTTGCTACAACTATATGTTTACCTTCTCCATTTACACCATCATATCTGAAATATATATCATCCGAATCTCCATATTCTTCTTCATAATATTCTTTAGCAAGTTCTATTGCTCTTTCTTCTCTACTCATAGTAGTTCCTTCAACTACTTCTGAAGAATTACCTTTGTTTGTGTCTTCCACATTTTCGTTTGAATTGCTATCACCACTACTGTTAGCATTTTCTTCTAAAGTTGTACTATCTTCACTTACAACATTTGCCTCTTCTACTGAATTTACTATTTCGTTTTCCACAAAGTCATTAATTATGTTATCAATTCCTTTGTTTTCATCTGGCAAATCTGTGGTTGCATTTATATTTGCTGGTTCTGTTTTATAGTTTTCGTAAACTGCCCACATTATTCCTAGTGCTAGAAGAACTATTATAACTAGTATTAAAAAAGTTTTTCCACCTTTACTCATACATACTCCTCCTTTTACATTACTCTTGCTCTTGTTTTACCATCTATAAGTCTTATATCTATTTCATCATCTTTTTTTATTTGACTGACTGATTTTACAATTTTCCCATTAGCTTGTACTATCGAATAACCTCTTGTTAATGTCTTTAGTGGACTTAAAGCATCCAGCTTTGCTATATGTTTTATCATATTTGTTTTTTTGCTATTGTATATATTAGATATGCTATTTTGCATTGTTTTTACTTTCATATCTATCAATATATATTTTTCGTTTATTTTCTGCAAAGGTTCCTTAAACACTCTACTATTCATGCACTTTTCATATCTAAGTTTCATAAATTCTACTTTTTTCTTTAATGCTAATTTGTACCTATTGTTATACCCTTCAAGTTTTAGTTTTATATCTGCTATGTTTGGTACTGCAAGTTCTGCCGCTGCAGATGGTGTAGGAGCTCTTAAGTCTGCTACAAAGTCTGCAATTGTAAAGTCTGTTTCGTGTCCTACTGCCGAAATTACTGGAAGTTCCGAATCATATATTGCTCTAGCTACAATTTCTTCATTAAATGGCCATAAATCTTCTAATGAACCTCCACCTCTTGCTACTATAATTACATCTGCTAATTTCTTTTCGTTCATTGTTTTTATTGCATCAACTATTTTTTCTGCTGCCCCCGGTCCTTGCACTGGTACTGGCAATAGCTTTATATATACATTTGGATTTCTTCTAGTAGATACATTTATTATATCTTTAATTACTGCACCTGTATTTGACGTAAGTACACCTATACACCTTGGCATAAGTGGTATTTTCTTTTTATGGCTTTGGTCAAATAGTCCTTCCTTTTCTAGCTTTGCCTTCATCTCTTCATAAGCTTTATATAAGCTTCCTATACCGTCTTCCTGCATTGCCTTTACATATATTTGATATACGCCATCTCTTTCAAAAACAGACACACTACCAAATATGGTAACTTTCATACCGTCTTTTGGCTCAAATTTTAAATTTGCAGCATATCCTTTAAACATTATACATTTTATTAAAGAATTCTCGTCTTTTAAAGTAAAATACAAATGTCCTGTATAATGATGCTTGTAATTTGAAATTTCTCCTTTGACTAGTACATTGTTTAGCATTTCATCTTTATCAATTTTATCTTTTATATATTTATTTAACTCTGTTACGCTAATTGCATTATATGATGGCATTATTCCTCTGTTTCTCCTTTATTATCTAATTGGTTGTTTTTTACTATTGTTGCTAAAACTCCATTAACAAAGCTTGGAGATTTAGTATCTCCAAAAGCTTTTGCAAGTTCTACTGCTTCATTTATAACTACTTTATATGGTGTTTTTAAATATAGCATTTCAAATATTGCTATTTGTAATATAACTATGTTTACTTTTGAAACTCTCTCATAAGGCCATTTTTCAGATAAACAACTTTCTATTTGTTTTCTTATTTGCTTTCCATGTCTTTTTGTTCCATATACAACATCTTTAATATATTTTGTTGTAGCTTTTCCATGTATATCTCTTGCTTCTAAAAACATATCTACATTTTCTTTATATTCTTCGTATTTTGTATCTTGTGATACTAAGCTATATACTATTTCAAATGCTATTTTTCTATTATCTGACATACTCATTTTGCTTTTACTATTCCCCTTTACATATTATAATCTATCTATAAAATTCTTTAATTTATCTTTTACTGAGTCTTTATTATGTTGAAAATAATGACCTGCATATCCACAAACGGCTATTAAAATTATTGCTATTATTAACATATAAAATTTTGTTAATAGTAACACTATTGCTATTAGTATTCCTACTATCATTCCGCCATATTGTGACATAAAGCTTTTAAAATCGTTCATATATCACCACCAACTTTCCTTTCTTTCTTATTGCTCTATAATTTCTGGTTTTACTGGCTCTATATTTTTAACTTTTACATTTACTTCTTTAACCTCTAAATCAGATGATTTTTTTACTGCTTCTTTTATTTTAGTTTGAAGATTTGAAGTAAGTTCTTTTATTACTGCATTTTCTTTTACTACTAAATTTACATTAACGGTTAAATTGTTTTCTTTGTCTAAATCTATTTTTGTAGTTACCTCTTCTGCACTATCAAAGCCTTTTACAACAGCATTTACTAAATTTTCTATAGTTTCTTTTGTTATTAAAAGTTTGCCGTTTGAGTTCTCAAGTAAAATTCCATTTTTGTAGTCTACTTGCTCTTTTGAAGTAGAATCAAAGAATATGCATTTTATTGCTAATAATATAAATATTATAGCTAAGCCTAACAATATTTTTGAAGTTATGCTATCTGTTATTGCAAGATAAAATAAGTTTCCTAATAAATCTGTGTCTATCCAGCCAAATATAGCTAAGCATAATACTACAGACATAATAAGTATTAAACTTGAAAATAATGCTAGTGCTATTCTATCTAATGTTTTCATATTTAATCGATCCTTCCATTTTTTTATATAAATTTATAAATGGCACCTTTTTAATTATTTTATTTCAAACATTAAGACCATATTTAAAATGAAAATAATATTTCAAAGTGCCGTAGTTTATATTATTCTGTTTTATTAGAGTCTTCTGTTTTTACTTCACTCATATTATTTGAATCTGTATTAACTCCTTGTACATGAACATTTACATCTACAACTTTTAGACCTGTCATACTTTCAACTGCTTTTTTTACTCTGTTTTGTATTTCAAATGCTACGTCTGGTATTCTTACGCCATACTCTACAATTATGTTAACATCTATTCTTGTTTCTTTTTCTCCGGCTTCTACTTTAATACCTTTTGCGAAGTTTTTCTTTCCACTAAATACTTCTGAGATTCCTCCTGCGAATCCACCAGCCATTGATGCAACTCCAGGTACCTCTGATGCAGCTGCACCAGCTATTACAGCTATAACATCATCTGCTATTTTTATGTTTGAATTTTCTAGTGTTACCTCTCCTTGATTTTCTACATTATTTGCTACTTCTTGTACGTTTTCAACATTATTATTATTTTCTTCCATAATAATACCTCCTTAAAAAATATATGTCTTTTGAAAAATTTATATTGTTCTTTTCAATACCATTAGTATATCAATTATTTTGATTTTTTACAACAGTTTTAAGAAAATTTTAATTGTTTTCGGTTACTGGATACTTTACAATCCTAACCTTAGGTAAAATGTATATTTAGAAAATTTTTGTAGTAACGCGTAAGCGACCAAACGAGCTTCTTTGAAGCGAGTGCGATTTGGAACACCTTTCCTGCGATAAAAAGAAAAATTTATTTTTCTTTTTATCATAAGAGGGGTGCGACACCAAGGAACAAAAAAATTTTCTAAATATACATTTTACCTAAGGTTTTGTATCATAAAAACCAGTATATATAAAATACATACTGGTTCTAACATTTAGGATTTTTTTACAATTTAAGCCCGTCCCCTTTTGCTGATTGTTCTCCTACTTCTAGATCTTTCATACTTAAATTTATTCTGCCTTGATGGTCTATGTCTGTTACTTTAACTGTTATTTCATCTCCTACTGAAAGTACATCTTCTACTTTTTCAACTCTCTTGCTAGAGATTTTTGAAATGTGAAGTAATCCTTCTTTTCCTCCACCTAAGTCTACAAATGCTCCAAATGACATTATTCTACTAACTACACCGTCATATACTTTTCCTGCTTCTATTTCTCTTGTGATGTCATCTATCATCTTCATAGCTTTTTTAGCACTTTCCATATCACTTGAGTATACGCAAACTCTTCCGTCATCTTCTATGTCTATTTTTACACCTGTTTCGTCAATTATTTTGTTTATTGTTTTTCCGCCTGTTCCTATAACGTCTTTTATTTTGTCTGGATTTATTTTTGTAGTTACTATACGTGGTGCATATTTAGATATGTCTGCACGTGGCTTATCTATTACTGGAAGCATTATATTGTCTAATATATAGTCTCTAGCGACCTTTGTTCTTTCAAAAGCTTCTTTTATAATGTCATAAGTTAATCCATCTATTTTTATGTCCACTTGAATTGCTGTAATACCATCTTTAGTACCACCAACTTTAAAGTCCATATCTCCAAAGAAATCTTCTATTCCTTGTATATCTGTAAGCATTATATATCTACTTGGGTCGTTTTTGTCTGTTACCAATCCTGTAGAAATACCTGCAACTGGCTTTTTAATTGGAACACCTGCATCCATTAGTGCTAATGTGCTTCCACAAATACTTGCTTGTGAGGTTGAACCATTTGATGAAAGTACTTCTGATACAACTCTTATTGCATAAGGAAATTCATCTTCTGAAGGAATTACTGGTACTAATGCTTTTTCAGCTAAAGCACCATGTCCTATTTCTCTTCTTCCTGGTCCTCTTGATGGTCTTGCTTCTCCTACTGAATATGATGGGAAGTTGTATTGATGCATATATCTTTTTTCTGTTTCTTCATCTATACCATCAAGCATTTGCTCTTCGCTCTTCATTCCAAGTGTTACAACAGACATTACTTGAGTTTGTCCTCTTGTAAATATGCTACTTCCATGAGTTCTAGGAAGTACTCCAACTTCACAAGAAAGTGGTCTTATTTCGTCTATTTTTCTTCCGTCTGGACGTTTATGCTCTTCTAGTATCATCTCTCTTACACAAGCTTTTTCTAAGTCATGTATACTATCTGCAATTTCCATTTTTCTTTCTTCGATAGCATCTTCGCCATATTTTTCTGCTACATAAGAATTAATATCCTCCGTTATTTTGTCTATATTAGCATCTCTTACTTCTTTATCTGTAGCTTGTACATCTTGGTACATTCTATCTTTAAAGTTTGCTACTATATCCTCATAAAAATCTTTTTCTACTGCAAAGCTTTGATATTCGAATTTTGGCTTTCCAATTTCTGCTTTTATGCTAGATATAAAATTGCAGATATTCTTAATTTCTTCATGTGCAGTTTTTATTGCTTCTAACATTTTCTCATTTGGTATTTCATCTGCACCTGCTTCAATCATTGTAATTTTTTCTAATGTTCCTGCCACTGTTGCTGTTAATTTACTTTTCTTTCTTTGCTCTACTGTTGGGTTAATAACAATTTTGTCATCCACCCAGCCTACTGCTACTGCTGCTGTTGGTCCATTAAATGGTATGTCTGATATTTCTAGTGCGCATGCTGCACCAATCATTGCACATACTTCTGGGCTATTATCTTGTTCTACAGATAATACTGTTGCAGTAACACATACATCATTTCTAAAATCCTTTGGAAATAATGGTCTTAAAGGTCTATCAATTGCTCTTGAGGTAAGTATTGCTTTGTCTGATGGTTTTCCCTCTCTTTTTGTAAAACTACCTGGTATTTTTCCTACAGCATATAGTTTTTCCTCATAATCTACTGATAATGGGAAAAAGTCTATTCCTTCCTTTGGTTCTTTTGCAGCTGTAACATTTACCATTACTACAGTATCGCCATATTTTACAACTACACTTCCATTTGCTAACCCACAAATTTTTCCTGTTTCGATAGTTAAATCTCTTCCTGCTAACTTTGTACTATAACTTTTAAACATAATTTTTTGCGTATGGCTTATTTTTTTACTCTATAAAAGCCATACTACTCCTTTCTATATTTTTTAATTATTAGCACAAAATTAGTTGTAACCTCTATACTATGCTTTGGCACTTTTGTGCCTGTCACTTTAGTGCCATTTGGCACTTTTAGGGACAGGTCTAAATGGGACAAATGTGGCACAGATAGACCTGTCCCCAAACCCGACAAAAGCACATTATACAAGCTACTTACTAATTTTTTGTGCTAGTAATTATTTTTTAACAATGTACTCATTGCAAATGGACGTTTAAGCAAATTGCTAAACGTCCAATATACACAATTATTTTCTTAATCCTAATTTTTCAACGATGTCTCTATATCTTTGAACATCTTTTCTTGCTAAGTAGTTAAGTAAGTTTCTTCTTGAACCAACCATTTTTAAAAGACCTCTTCTAGAATGATTGTCTTTTTTATGAACTTTTAAATGTTCTGTTAGTTCATTGATTCTTTCTGTTAAAAGAGCGATTTGAACTTCTGGAGAACCAGTATCCTTTTCATCTCTTCTATATGTTTTAATTATTTCTTGCTTTCTTTCTGTTGTCATTGCTGTTACACCTCCTAAAATCTTTATTTGCCTTAAACTGAGTTAAAGTGGTGTTATTCTTCTTAAACTAAGTATAAGGTATTAACATATAGTATTGTATCACATCTTTCTTACAATTGCAAGAGTTTTATTCATAATCCTCTTCGCTTATAGTTGGAAAAGTAAACTCCATACTGTTTTGTGATAAGTATCCATCTGGCTGGTGTGTTTCAAAAAATGTATTTTGACCTTTTAAAAAGTGCTTATAATATGTATCATCTGTTACATAGCCATTACCTAATATTATTGGGTCATCCCAAGTTACATCTATTGCATACCATTTTCCATCTAGCTGAACATAATTCCAAGCATGTGATTCTGTTTCACCATTTGAATTAGTACCTGTTCCACTAACTAATACACATGGTATTTGTAATTCGTCCATTATGTATTTAAAACTTCTAGCATATCCCTCACATACGGCTTTTCCTTCTGTTAAAGCTCCTGAAATAGAGTAAGGCTCATCTGCTTCTAGATTAACATCATATTCTATGTTATCAATTAACCAATTATGAACTTCCTTTATTTTGTCATAATCAGTAAGACCTTCTAGTTGTCTATCTATTTCTTTTCTTATTGCCTCCAATAAATCTAATTTTGCTGTTATTTCACTTTTGGTTTTAAATTTTTCTTTTAAATATGAACTATTACTACCATTTGAAATTTCTACATTATGTATTGACAATGTAGTTAAAGATCTTGTAGTCAATGTCAATTTCTCAACATCTATATAGAATACATCCATATTATCATATGTATATGCGTTCCAAGCTGATTGAAACGCTTCGTTTAATATTTTTTCTCCATTTTCTGTGTTTAATAAGTCGCTAAATTCTGTTCCAAAATCAATTGTATATGTCCCTGATTTCATATTTTCCTTATTATTAGCAAAACCGTCATAAATTATTTTTCCATACTCATCTAATTGATTATAATAATACTTAGTACTTCTATTATTCTGAGTATTATTATCATTATATAATCCAGATATATCTGTATATTCTATATTTTGAAATACATTTTCATCTACTACTTCTGGACTATTATAATTATTTGCAACACTATTTGTATGTGTACTCGAAGTACCTCCTATATTTCTGTCTGCTAGCATTGTATTATCTTTACCCATAATATCAAATATATCTACGTATACAATTTCATAAACTAAAAAAACTATTAGTATTAAAATTAGTATTGTTAATATAACTGATGCAATTGATCTACCTTTATTATTTCTCACTTTAACTTACCTCTCGCATTTGTTTTATCATTAAATCAGCAAATACTGCATATCCCATCTTTGAATCATTTACTAGCACATGAGTTACTGCTCCAATAAATTTTCCATTTTGAATTATAGGAGCTCCGCTCATGCCTTGTATAATTCCTCCTGTTTTTTCTATTAGGTCTTCATCGGTTACTTTTATGAGCATGCTTTTGTTATCTTGATTATTTTCCGAAAATATTTTTTGTATTTCTATCTCATATTTTTCTATTTTCCCATTTTCTAATTCGCACATTATATCTGCTTTTCCTGTGGTTATTTCACTTCTGTTTGCTACTTCTATTTCATTATTTTTGCTTAAATTTAGTCTACTTGTATCTATTACCTTACCATAAACTCCATAACTTGTATTTTTATATATACTTCCTATTGTATTTTCGCCATCTATTACACCTCGTATTTCTCCTGGTGTACCATCTTCTCCTTTAACAATATCTATGATATTTGTAGTTACTAATTCTCCATTTGCTATATCTATCAATTCATAGGTATCTACATCGTTTATTCCATGTCCTAATGCTCCAAACTCTCCAGTTGATGGCTCATAGAATGTTAATGTTCCTACTCCAGCTGCTGCATCTCTAACCCATAGTCCAAGTTTGTATTCATTTTCTCCAGTTTTCACAGGCGAAATATTAGCAACTTCTTCTTCGTTATCACTTATATATGTTATTTCTATGTTTTCGCCTTTTGAACTATTTACACATGCAATTAGTTCATCTGTATTATTTATTTTTACATTATTTACTTCTACAATTTTGTCTCCAGCTTCAATGCCAGAATTTTCATAAGGTTTTTGTCCTTCTATTTCTGACATTCCAACAACTAGCACACCTTTTGTATACATTTTCATTCCTATTGCTCTTCCAAGTGGTATAACTGTTGTTTTGGGAATAATGTTAACTGTTACATCTTTTACTGGAAATAAATTAAATAAATTTAATTCCAAATTCATTTTCCCTGTTTCTTCAAAAATACTATTGTTTAAATTGCTTGAAGCAGTTATTGTCTTTGCATTTTTAATATTTACTCCCAAAACTGTATTTAATTTTAGAACTTCCCCTTGCATTAAAATTATATTATTGGGAAGCATACTAATATTACAAACATAAATGTAAATTAGTGTTAGAATTATAACAATTAAAATTTTTTTTAATTTTTTCACGGTCATCCTTCTTTCATATTTACTCTATATATAGGATAACCAGTGTTTTAAAATTTAAACTGTATTTTATTGTAATAATTTTAATTTCCTTCTTCTTTACCTAAATCACTTAAGTCAAAATTAGACTTATATAAATCATATCTTTCTCGTGCCAAGGCTTTCAAGTATGCTGTTCTTACTTCTTCTATTTGGTTTGCTGTATATAAAACATTATTTTCATTTTCATAATGTTCTATTGTTCCATCTATGATATCATCTGTGTCGTATTCTGCTGTAGCATTAACTATACAATTATAACATCCTGTTAAAGTATCTCCTCCACAAGCTTGCATATAAAAATGTCTTTCATCCGATTCCGAAATTCTAACAGTTTGTCTCTGAAAACTTGCTGTCGGATATGCCCCTATTATTTCCAAAGAGCCATCATTCACACCTTCAATTAATTCTTCACATCCAGGTTTATGGTATTCTCTATTATTTGTATTCCTCTCTTTCGCAATAATATATACATTCTCTGTAGTTACAACTTCCTTATTTATATTATTTGTTATTACTGCATAATTGTTATAATCTCTGTAACCAATTGTCATTCCTTGTAAAAAGCTAACAATAGAAACATTGTTAAGTATTTTATACCAATCTTCTTCTGACAATACGGGCATTGCATAATTATATAAAGATATACTTCTATAGTTTGCAATTACTGTACCCAAGTTTGTTTCTATACTTTTACGAATGACAGCTATTCTATGGTTATTAAATGCAGAACCAGAAATCATAGGGTCGTTATCACCATCTGCATAAAATATTTTTTCATTTCCTGTATTTTCTGATAAGTAATCTGTATCATCACCAATTGTAGATATTCCATCTTCATCCTTAATTGTGTCTGCCTGTGTTATATCTCCCAAATTATCTCTTACCCATAAGCTAAACTCTTGTGCTTCAAAATAATAATCAAATGCACTTGTACTTAACATATTACATTCTTGCGCATATTCTCTTATTGCTGAATCATTAACATATGTTTTAATATAATTATCATACCAAAAGATTCTTGGAGTCCCATCATCATTATATAGTAAATTTCCTCCATCATCATGGTCTTGATACACTTTTTTATTTTGATAAAAAATGTATCTATAATCATCTGCTTTTGTTTCTCCAGTTTCTTGGTTTTCAATTGTAATTAAATGTTCAGTTAATTCTTCTGGCTCTATTAAAACCCCATCATAACTTAATGTTTTACTACCTTCATTTACATTAGTTACTAAATCTGGATTGATTAAATAACCAGATTTTGTAACGTAGCCTTCACTTCCACCAAAATCTCCGTATACAGTAATTTCATTGTCTAGAGTATAATTTACTACTATTATATTACCATTTCTTAATTTATATTTTGCAGAGTAATAAACATATGGTTTTAAACCATTTTGAAAGTTATTTCCATCTAATGTAATTTGTACCTTTTCGTTTTCATCAGCACCTACAGTAGAATATACATTATCATATGATGAATATATATAATACCCATCATATAAAGTATATAAAAGAGCTGGCACATACATGTATAAATCTTCAGTTGAGTATGCATCTTCCTCCATCGAACTCATAAGTAAACTATAAAATGTATTTACAGATGCCTCTATATCTCTTATTTTAGAATCACTTATACTTGAATATTTATTATTTGTAGTATTAATTTGAAAAGCCTTTACTGCACCATATGTTGCATTAATTAGACCATTATCAAAAGCTGTTTGTATTTCAATTGCTTCTATTTGGTTTTGAATATACGAAGCCATTATCATCGATATTGGCATAATAATTATAACAAATACAATTGCTAAATGTTGTAATTTCATAATTTATTACCTTTCTTGTGTTTCTAATAAAAAATAGAAGTAGAATAAAAATCACTCCACCCCTACATATATGTTATTGTAGAGACAGATTTTTAATCTGCTCAACAATTTTAAATTAATCTCCACTTGTACTACCATTAACAGATACTATACCTGTATGTTGTCCTACGATTTCAGAAGATTCATTTCCTACTATCGAATAGAAGAAATTCCTTAACAATTGAGAGATTGTTTGGTTTGTATTCTTTACTGTAACAGTTACAATATCGCCTTCTTTAAGAGTTATTCTTCCTGCTGAATTTAATTGATTTATAATTTGTGTTGTATAAATATTGTAATATAAATTTTCTCCTATTTTAGTAGCTTCAGCTTGTGTTGTTTTTACACCTGGATTTTCGTCTAGTTGTTGTACTAACATTTCAACATCAAAGGTATTACCTGTTGAAGTTAGTTCTCCTAAAAAAGCTTCATAATCATCTAATGTCATTTTTCCCGTAGTCCTAATGTTATCTACAAATTCTGTAGTTGAAGTTTGTACAGATAGCGAAGATATGTCGTCTGTTCTTTCTGCTAAAGTCATAAGAGGAAATATAAACATTAAAATCGCCGCTAAAAATATTGCTACAACAGTTATTAAACTATCTCCCATTTCTTACTCTCCTTTCCATGATATATTTAAGAAAGTATATTAAATTTGACTAAAATATATATCATAATTAATTTTAATTTAATTCTTATTACTATATATTTTACTCTTTTCTTCTAAATTAGTCAACTAGTGTATATATTATTACTCTTTTCTTTTTTGGTTTTATATTAGTCGTATCTGTTCCTGTTGCTGCTGAAACATCATTATAGGTATATTCTCCTAAACTTTCTCTAAATTGACTGTCACTATATTCGTCTATAAAACCTGAATAGCTATAATCCATTCCATTTCCACTAGGTGATACAAAAGTACCACCCGATAAAAACATGTCTAAATTTTGTTTATAGTAGTTTGTATTTCCAGTCCATGGCTCACGTCTTCTAGTTTCTTCGTCAACATCAAATGAACAAACTCTAACATCTTGGTTATTATCATAATATTTGTTAGTATAGCCAGGGCTCCATAAACTAGGATCAGTTTGAGTCTCATATAATTCAATTGGTGTTCCGTTGCTCTCTAAAAAAATTACAGTATAGTTTTCTTTAAAATATTTATATAACGTTGGAATAATAGTTTCCAGACCTACTATTCTCTCTTCACCAATCATATTACTCGTTTCTACATATTCCATTAAAGTTGTTACATCAGATCTTTGGAGTACTGCATCACTTGTCTCTCTTGCCATTGTAAACATATACATAGTAATAGAAAGTGCCATTGTGAATACAAATACTCCAAAGGCTATTTTCATTGCATCTACTGCATTTTCCATAGACTATTTCCTCTTTAAATAATATTATGCTCCTGCACCAGCACTATTTAATTGTACACCAACTTGTGTGATACGTCCTACACTATCATATCCTAGTGTAACAGTATATTGTCTTCCTGATAGTATTTTATTTCTTATTGCATTAATTTCAGCTGTTGTTGTACCAGCAGCGCCAATAGCTGAAGGTCCTTCTCCATCTGTTGCTGTTCCTTCTACTAATACTATTTGTAATGATGGATCTTGTTGACTTCCATTATTGTGTGTTCTTATTTGATCACATAATTGTTTAACTTGTGAACCATTTTTTGTTCCTGCATAATTTGCAAAAGTTTGGTTATATGTATTAATTTCATCCTGTGACATATCTGCAGCATCGGTAATTGTTTGACTAACACTATTGTATACAAACATACCCACACCTATAATCGCAATTGAAAGTAAAATCGCTCCTGCGATAATTAGAGCTTTTGAAGCATTTTCCATAAATAATTCCTCCTTATAATTTTAATTTATCTATATGTTTTTAAATTTAAAATCTTAATCATCTGTTTCTGTAAAAGTTAATGATTTTACATTACCAGTTTTTTCATGATAAGTTATTTCTGTACATTTAAAACTTGCTGTACTATAATTTTTTATAAAGTTTTCTGTACCAGCATTCAATATTTTTTCAATTTCAAGTGTTGAATAATCATCTTCATATTTAAGTTTTAAATATACTTTTATAGAATTTTCTCCATTGTCTATATATAATCCATCATCATCTTTTTGAATTCCATTTTTAGTATTTATATCCTGGGTTCTATTCATTATACTTACTAATTCTGTTCCTAACATTTGTGCTTTTGAATAGGTTATATATTCGTTGTTGATTTTTTGTCTTTCCTGTAAATTTATTCTATAATTATATATTATATATGTTATTATAGCTAAAATAGCAATAAATATAATTAATATAAGTAAAATTTTATTTTTCATATAATACACTTTCATTATAATATTTATATCGTTTTTATGCAATATTTTTTGTTAAATTTCTACAAATTTTATATAATTCACTAATCTGGTATTTTTGTTAATACTTGGTTCTTCTGGTACAATAAAATACTTAGTATTTGCTCTTGTTTCTGTACCATCCTGAGTATAAACTATTGAATAATTTTTTACCAAATCTATTAGTTTATCTTGAGTATATGATTCTAGATTTTTAAAAGTTTTAGTGCCTATTTTTAGATCGACTTGTATATAACTCGTATAATCTGATATTGGTTCAATTTCCGTAAGTTCATTTTGAGTATTTATTTTTTTTGCTAGATTTGCAAGCCCAACTACATCATGTATTGTCCAACGTGTTGGTTCAAGTTCACCATTTTCTATAGCCGACATGCCATAATATTTAAAAAACTGTTGGTTAAAACTTGCAATTTGTGCATCTTCTATGTTTGATGCAGTATCTGCACTATATCGTCCTAATGTATTAAACAAATATACTCCAATAGAAATAATCATAACGCCTACCAATATTTCTGCTCCCATAAGTAAAGCTTTTGATGCATTTTCCATTTTCTATCAACCCTTTCGTAGTAAGCTTTTAAATTTCTTCAAAGTACATGCTTCTAATTCTTCCATTTTGATTATTATATACTACATTTGTGCATCTAAACTTTTTTCCTGTTCTAAATTCATTATAAATTGTAGAAATTTCTTTATAATCTTGTATTTCTTGTAGTAATTCTGCTGTTGTAGAATTTGTTTCCAAATAATTAGTTGCTATATCATAGTCTGGCATTGAACTTGGTGGATCCATATCAAAATCATTTGCAATTTCTCTATTCCTTTTAGAAGAATAATATTTTACACTTCTATTATTATACTTTTTCTGTGCTTTTTCATATTGTGCAAGTTGACTTTCTATTTTAGCTTGATCATTTGAAATTGCGTCTAAGTTATAAGTTCCTGCAGCAAAATATGGAGAATTAACAATACCATCTGTTACAACAGTTATTTCTATTCTGTCATATCCTTCATATAATACATCAGCCGTATTATTATAATCTTCTTGAAGGTTTGCAAGTGATAAAAGTTCACTACCATATAAAGTCCTATTAAATTGTTCAAATTTTCTCATATAATCTAGTGCACTCATATTTCCTTCAGCATTTTCTTTTTGTTGCTCTAATGAAGATATGTTTCTATAACCTAACACTAGCATTCCAATTACTAGTAAAGCTATTAAAATAGAACCTGCCATTATTAAAGCTTTTGATGCATTCTCCATATTTTATTTCCTTTCTATACATTAATAAGTTGTTTGTGCCATTCCACTCATAGATTCACTCATACTTGTCATTCCTATGAATACTAGAGGTATAATTAAATAACCAACAAAGATTACAACCATTGGTGCGAAACCAATTCCTCTACCTATCATACCTTTTCTAGAAATTAATCTTTCGTTAGATTCTTTTCTACGTGCTTGATAGTAATCTCTTTCTGTATCTAGTTCATCAAAAGCATCTGCAATTGGTATTTTTTCAACTGCTGCTTGTAAGCTTTCTACTATTTGTATAAATTGTTGGAAGGAAACATCTTCTTTTAATTGTTCTAGTGCTTCCCAAGGTCCACTTTCATAGTTATTAACGCATTTACTTATTGGTTCTTTAAAAATATTTGCATATCTTTCTAGCCATTCTAGTATAATTTCAACGTTAACTCTTTCTATTCTCATAAGCATTAAGATTATTGTTTGGAATTGCATTACCTCATCTTCCATTTCCAATTGTCTCATTTTAGCTTGGAATTTTAACATCCAAATTGGTGCATTATATGCAATTACTGCAAATACCATTGCTAATAGTACTTCAAACCATTGCATATTTTCACTATTTACAATTTGCAGTTTTTCTAATACTCTTTTTGCAGCTGTTTGAATTTCTTCTGCTGTACTATCTACATAGTCTTTATTTATTCTTCCTCTTTCCATTTCTCTTGCAATGTCATCCTGTGTTGTTGATGTATCTCCTTTAAAATGCAATATATAATCATTGTCAGATTCTGTTATTTCCATAGCATTTTTGGTAGATGCCTCTGACATAGCTCCTATAACATCATAGTCCGCTGTCGGATCTGTATAAATATTTTGAATTACCAGATTGTGTAAATACATAATAACAAGAATTGAGGCTATAAATGTTGCTATACACAGCAAGATTCTATTTATATATATCCACTCAATCTTATCCTTTGATGCTGCATCTTTCATTTCTTGTTGTAATTTTCTATACTCTTTTGTTCCATCTTTTGGAATAAATAAGTTTACAAATTTTTTTACTATGGTTATATTATATAATTTTGCTTGCCATGGATTCTCTGTATTTTTTGTACTTGTATTTACTGAACCGTTATCTTTAAGTTTTCTTGTAAGTAAATAACAAACAAATGTCATAAGCAAAATTAATATTTGCATTATCATACCGCCTCTTCCTTGATAGAAGGATGCAGTAAAACTAAACTGTCCAACAGCCCAATTCTTAATAGGCTCCATAAATAATATTGGTACTATAGAGATAAGTGATAAACTTTGGAAAACATAGTCTAATTTATCTCTTTTTAATATTTCTAGTTGCATTTCCTGTGTTATATTGTTAAGGTTTTTTAAGTATAACGAAGCTCCGTCAACTTTTCTATCACCAAATTCTTTTGTTAAATATGAAACTCCTGCAAATTCTTTTAAATATGCATTTGGTGCTATATCATAGTATTTTTCTAATTCTCCTTCTGGATCATTTGAAATAAGAACTTCATATATTTTTTCTGCTTGTCTTGACATTTCTGGTTGTTCGTCATCTTGAGCAACTTGATAGATAGCTTCTTCTACCATATTAAATTCATGATAAGCATGTCTGATTTCTGAGAAGAAATTAATTTGTTGTCTTAATAATTTGTTATCTATTTTATCAACCATACCACCAATTATAGTATCTGCTAAGAATACCTCAAATACTAAAAGGAAAGTCATTAATAATGTATTTTCATGCGTCATCATTATTATTATTATTGTAAGTGGTATTATAATTAGTATTGCATTTGTTATAATTTTTGATGCTTGTCCTCTTGTTAAATATTCATCATCTATATTTATTATTTCCAGTCTTCGTCTAATTTTTAATAAATATCGTTTTACAAAAGGCATTTTTAAATATATAACATATAACTTTTGATATAATATTTCTTTTGTAAATTTCTTTTCTTCTGTTCCAGCTCTTAACTTTTGTATCTCTCGTATTCCTGATGATTGTAATTTCTTCCTAATAATTAGGTAAGCAAATACTATAATACCAAAGAGAACACCTACACCAATTAACAAATACATTAATATATCATTAGACATTAATTACGTAGCACCTCCTCGTTATTATTCTGCTTTTTTAGGTTTTCTTCCTCGTTTTGATCCGCCTGTTGTAATAGTAGCTGGTTCTAATGTATCTTCATTTGTTACATTATCTACATCTTCATAACCTTTAAGTTTTATGCCCCAATTTCTCATTATGAATTTATCAAATTCTACCGCATCTGCGTCATCCATGTTATTTCTCATTTCACGAAGGTTATGTTCTGAAATTGGATTTGTTAATACATATGTACCATCATGATATTCCAAAATGTTTACATATTTATATAATTCTTTGTTTGTACTCTTTGAAAAATATATTGTTGCATTATCCATAAATTTGTCTAATTTTCCTTCTATTGTCTTCTCTTTTCTGTGATCAAATGTATATTCATTTTTATCTTCTACTGGAATACACTCTGTTATTCTTTCTATATATCTTCTACCTCTAAAGTCTTTAACTAAATGTATATCAAAGTTTAAAACTTGTACAACTTGCTCTTCTGCTGTTTTTTCATTTCTGAACACACCAGCTCTAAGCATTGAGTTACGTAACGCTGTAACTAAGTCCGGGAAAGTTTTAGCGTGGTGAGTAAATAATGTAAATTTAGATGCAACCTGTGCAGATTGGATCATCCAAGATGCAACCGGGTCTGTAGCAACCTCTCCGGATTATATTAACAGAACCGTCAGTCTTTTTCTGAACGTCCAAGCAGGCTTGTCCAGAAACTGTTTCTGTCTCACGCATTGATAATATATTTCTTGTTGGATATATTTTTCTTAAGTGAAGCTCGAATGCTGTCTCTGTAATACGAAGGTTCATGGTTTCGTATATATTTTCTATCATTGCCATAAGCATTGTTGTTTTTCCGGCAACCTTGCTCACCAGTTAGAGATATAATTCTTGCTCCTTTTACTAAGTATTTTAATAAATCGATTGTTTCTTCTTTTCCAGGGAAACGAACTATTTGCTCTAGTGTTGCACGTTTTACGTCGAACTTTCTTACGAAGAATGCCCATGTTTCAGACATACTTGGTCTAACAACAACGACACGAGAACCATCCTTCATTTCATTGATTTTGTATCCGTTTGTATCAGATAACTGACCTGGGTTATTGTATTTATATATATTTTGACATACTCTTTTTAATTCTGCCTCTGTTCCAAATGATAAAAATGCTAAACGAATTGATTTACCTGCATACATAATCCATATACTATCACAAGCACGTGGTACTTTATGTTCTGCAATCTGGCTTAAGTAGTCACCATCTGTTTGTGCAACCTGGCTTAAGAATGATTCTGGAAGTCCAGATACACCACCTGAGATACCATCAATGTTCATATCTCTTATTTCATCTATACTACTATATCCTTTATATTTTTGGTATATTCTTTGTACTACAATATTAATCTTATCATCTAATGTTAATACAAAATTTTCCTTTTCATATATATCACTTATTTCTTGTTCTGTTATTACATAACAAGGTTTTGTTTCTCCATCCAAATATTTTAATTGTGCTAAATCATATTTTTTTATTATTTCTGACAAAGCTTCATAACCAAATTCTTGTTTGTACATATATAATATGATATCAAATTTATCTTGTGCTGTTAGAAGTGATGGTACATCAAATGGAATTGCCTTTGAAACATTTGTCTCATCTACACCATACTCCTTATATAGTAAATCATAGATTAATTCTTTTACGTATTTTTTATCGTTAACGTCTCCATATGTACAACCTTTTAAAGCCTTTTTTAATTCGTACTTTTTATTTTTTCTTCTTTTTAATTCCTCCTCAGAAAGTCCTATATCATAAAGGTTAATTTTGGTTATTTCATCAAGTCTTTTCTTAACAAACGCTATCATCATGTCTAACGTATATGTTTTATCGTCAACTTCTAAGACATCTTCTTTTTGCTCATTCTTTCTCTTTTTGATAAAATTAATTAGTAATGCAAATGCTATAACAACAACGACTACTATTAATAATAAATTTACCATATTTATCTCCTTTCTAAGGATTAGATTTTCATCTGTAATTCTTGTAATTTATATATTATTGCATCATCTGCTCTATTTGCTTCATCAACAAATATACGATTTCTATCTCCTTCCTCAAGATTTTTTAATCTTAAGAAAAATTCTATTGCTTTTCCTTCTGAACATGCTTCAAAATATAATGTATTATATGGTATTGCCAATAATTGTTTTCTTTCCTTCATATATCTAGTTACGTTTTTAACATTATATTTTGAATGTGCATCATATCTTCCCATTATTAACATTATATTTTTTCCTTTATAAAAGTCATTATTTTCTCTAAGCTCCATAAAGTCATTTATTGTTTTTAGTCTTTGTGTTAAATTTACTATAACTACATCAGATACATTTATAATGCCTTCTTTTTCATTGTCATGCATTCTACTACTTAAATCCACGAAAATTAAATCATAATATCTATCTGCTATTCTTAAAATCTCTGGATATTCATTACAAATTTTAGTATATTCGTTATAGTCCTCTGTTTTTGGTGATAATAGTACATCAAGTCTTTCTCTTAAAACTGTTTTCGAATAGTTTCTTACTATATCATTACTTGTTTTATTACTTACTAGTACTTTTATTAGTCCTTCTATTCCAGAATCAACCCCAATACTTGCTTTATTATCTGTAACTACTGGTTTATTAAGTCTATCAAGTTCCCAATAGCAGTTTTCTAAAGTCTGGTCTTTAAAATTAGTTGATACTACTAATATTTTATAACTATGTTCAATAGCCATTTGCGTTGCAACAGCTACAAGCGATAATGTTTGCCCAGTTTCTTTTAGTTCATTACTTTTAAAGGTTATTATTGCCATTATTAAACTCCTCTTTCTAATTGTTTAAATATTCTTTTCATTTTTGCATATTCATCCTGATTAAGAATTTGTTCTACAATATAAATCAAAGCTTCTTTATATTGTGCACTTAGCTTTTTAAACTTTATTTTTGCTACTCTTTGGTTTTCTGCTATAACGCTTTGATCTCCTACCTCAAACGGAAAATATATAATTTCTTCACTCCATTGAATTTTATATCCTAATGATAAATAATTTAAATAATCATCATCTTCTTTTGTTGCAGTTTTTGAAAAACATACTTTAGTCAAATTTAATATTTCTGTAATACCACTTAGTATTTCCAATCCTTTTTTTAATGTGTATAAATCAAATCCTGTTACAAAATAGTTTCTTTCTGAATTATCAATTCCGAAATTAACAATACATTCGTAAGAATCTATATCTATAAGTGCAATATCATAAGGCAGTTCTGCATGAATTGGCATGCCTAAATACTCTTTAATTTCATTTAAATTGCTAAACCCTACAGCAACATCTATATCTTCAAAATCAGTCACATAAGCTTTAGTAGGCTTTATAACTGGCACTATGTATTTAGCCTTTTGATTAACAGTTGAATCTATTACTAAAACTTTTTTATCCGTTGCTACCAATATTTTTGCTATGTATAATATTAAGTCTATCTTGTCATAACATCCTATAAAGCTTATCTTTCTCATAATTCCTCCTAATTATTATCCTCCAATAGAATCTATATATGCTTCTCTTTCATCTTGTAAACTTGTTATCTCATCTTCTGTTTTTTCTACTACATTGTCTGCTGCATCTTCGTGATTTACTGCGCTTTCTACTCCTGGTCTTACTAAATCGCTATTTGAATTTAATGTTGTTAATAATGCATTTTTAGCTTCTTGTACAATATTTGGATCTCTTTCGATTAATGCTCTTACTTCATCATTTGGAACATAAGTAACTGTAGCTGCCTCTTGTATTCCAGCTTCTACATATTTGGTAGTATATAGCATAGAACCATTCATTTGGTATGATTCAACGATTGCACAACTTATCATTAAAATTTCTTCTTCTGTTAAATCTAGCCAAATGCAATTAGTTGAATCAACACCTGCAAGCTGTGGTATTGTAACTTCTTTATGTGATGCAACTATTAAACTTCTACCATCTGGTGTTCTTAATCTTATATCTATATAATCACCTGTTTGTAACTGGCTATTTATTGTTATAACATTATATTCTACACTTCTTAAGTCATTTCTTATTGCTTCATCTTCATATGTAAGGTCTGTTGTCAAAACAGTTCCTGGATTCAAATTAACTTTTGCTTTAAGACCTGCTGGAAAAAGTGCTCCAGTTTGGTCTGCTACTGTGTCTCCATTAGCATCTTTTGTTTGAGAGCTATATAGTCCTGTTGTGTCTGTTGCAATATTTAATTCTACTCCTTGAACTTTATCAGCTGTTATTTCTGTTCCAGATTGAACTGGACTGGTAATAACATAACCATACACTATATGTGATGCTTTTTCTTCTATTTCGCTATTCAATCTAGATATTTGTAGTATTAAAAAAGCTATTATTAATCCTGTAATTAATAAAGTTATTAAAATTCCTAATAAAAATGAATTGTTTGCCTTTCTTTGCATTGGATTTACTGCCATATTAAATTCCTCCTTGATTTTGACAAAATACTTTTACATATTTTATTTTACAACATTATTCAAAAAAAAACAATAATATTAGCTTTTTTGTAACAAAAAATTAATATTATTGTAATATTATTGTAATATTCTATCTTCTTCTACAACTGCAACAGTTTTGCCTCCCTGATGTGGTATTTCTATTTCCTAAAAATAAAACAGGATTTGCTTGATTCGTGGTTACTGTAAATTGTGCTCTTGGAAAATTTGAATTTGAATTTGTAGTTGTGTTGCTTGTTGTTGCAATTGTATTACTACTATTAGTACAATTGCAAATATTATCGCAACAATCGTTATTATGCTTACAATTTTCCCCCATTCTTAGATTTGAACATCTATTTATCCTCTCTATTATATTACATATTATTCTAGTAATAATTGCTGTAATATAGGATAGTATTGTATATATAATAGCAAAAATCAAGAAATCCGAACCAAATATAGCATATGTTAAAATTAAGTATATGGCAAAAAATGTTGCTGCTACCAAAGCAGGACATTTTAATATTTTTAATAGAACTATTGATAATATTATTGTAGCAATTGGTAGTGCCAAAAAAAGTAATAATAATGTATTCATAAGTCCCTCCATTTGAGCAGTTGGTTTGCTCTAATACGTTTTATATATCTTATGTAATTGCATTATTATTTGTTACTAGAACATAAATCTTGTTAATTTCTTATTACAAATTTAGCCGAGTAGGTATGTGTATTTTTTATTTATATTTCCGTCCCCCAACTGCGTACAAACTGTATAAACAAAAACTAAAGTTTTGTTTAACAGTTTGTAAACTTGTCGGTCCCCACCTTAAGACTTCAATATAAATAAAAAATACACATACCTACTCGGTTTAAAATAAAAAAACTAAAGAAATTAACAAAATTTATGTTCTAGTCATAATCTACATGTAATAGCATAAGACCGTGTGGTGGAAGTGTTTTTCCTGCTTTTTTTCTATCTTTACTCTCTATTATGCTAGGAATTTCTTCTGGTTTTATTTTTCCGTAATCCCACATCTAGTAAGGTTCCGGCTATTATTCTTACCATATTATATAAGAATCCATTTCCCGTTAAGTCTATTGCTATATTATCTCCTTCTGTTACTATATTAGCAGAATATATAGTTCTTACACTAGTTTTGCTACTTGTTCCACTAGATTTAAATGCTTTAAAATCATGTTCTCCTTCAAAATATTTTATTGCTTTTTTCATAGCTTCTACATCTAATTTTATTGGAAAATGATACACTAAATTTCTATAAATTGCTGTTCCATATTTTGAGTTGTCTATTACATATCTATAAGTCTTTTTTTTGCAGTTGAATCTGCTGTGAAAATTTTCATCTACTTCTTCTGCAGATTTTATTCTTATAAAATTTTTTACTTGTGAGTTTATTGCTATTGGTATTTTTTCTATATCAATGTTAGAATTAGTTTTAAAATTAGCTACTTGTCCGAAGTGCATGTACTCCTGCATCAGTTCTTCCAGAAGCAATAAGATCTACTTTTTCGTGTGTTATTGCTTCTATTGCTCTTTCTATTTCTCCTTGAATGTTTAGTTTATTCGGTTGTTTCTGCCAACCATTAAAGTCTTTACCATCATATTCTATAATAAGTTTAATATTTCTCATTATTTTCATCTATTCCTTGCATTTATATTTATTTGCTTTCTTTCTTTTCGTTATCTATTTTTTCTTCTTTCTTTTTAGCTTTTCTAAATTTTGGTCTATGCTTATTTGCACTATCTTCATTTCCAAATTTCTTTGTTACCAAGTTTTTTATTAGTATATTCTTTAATGCTTCTTCTTTTAAATCTACTATTAAATTTCCATCTTTTGCTATTGATATTTTACTAGTTTCCTCTGATACTACAATAGCTATTGCATCAGTTTCTCTAGAAATTCCTATTGCAGCCCTGTGTCTTGTTCCCAATCCCTTTGATATTTGTTTATCATCAGAAAGAGGCAAAATACACGCTGCTGCTGCAATTTTGTTTTTACTTATTATAACTGCACCATCGTGTAATGGTGTATTAGGTACAAATAGGTTAACTAATAATTGTGGAGATACTTCTGCGTCTATTTTTACTCCAGTATCCATGATGTCATCTAATTTTATATCTCTTTCTATTACAATTAGGCCACCTACTTTATTGTTAGATAATTCTTTTGCAGCAATAACCACTTTGTATATATCTTCCTTAGTTTTGGTTTCTAAACTTTTCTCTAGGCCTATTCCCAAAAATTTAGTAAATTTATTTGTTCCTAATTGTTCTAGTACTCTTCTTAATTCTGGTTGGAATATTACAATTAATGCGATTACGCCATAAGTTGTAAAGATTGTTAAGAACCAATTTAATATTCTAAGTTCGAATATTCCACTTAGTATAGTAATTAAAACTATAAGCACAATACCTTTTAGTAATTGCCAAACTCTCGAGCTTCTTGCTGATTTTATGAATTTATATGCTATATATCCTACAATTAGTATATCTAGTATGAAGATTATTAGTTTAAATGGATTGTTTGAAATGTCTGTAACATATTCTGCTATACTTTCTCCTAGGCTATTTATATTGGCCGAAAATACATTCATATAATTTCCTCTTTTTCTACATATTTATTAAATAATATACTAGTGTTGCTCCTACTGCAAGTACCATTAGTATTGCAAGTATTGCAGCCATTACTTTGGTTGCAATCTTGCCTATATCTTTTCTATTTTTTTGAGTTTTTTCTTTTTTATTTGTTTTATCCATTTTTTCTGCCTCTACTTTAATTTATTTAGGTTTTTTTGGCTACACCTATAAACCATTAATAGTTATAAAGTCCTGAGAATATTGTCGATACATCAAAAGGTACTATTGTTTCTGGTGCACCGTAGTCTACTCCATAAGTTTCTACTCTTATACTTGTTATAACTGGTTCCTCTTTTGGTGTATCTGATGCTATTGTTTCTCCATCTTCATCTTTTGGTGCCTCAAAGTCCTCATCAACTTCACTGTCTCTATAATATACTTCCACATTTGCTACTTTTTCTACTACATCCATGCCTTCTATGACTTTTCCAAATGGTGCATATAATCCGTCTAAATCCGTATTATCTGCTGACATTATGAAGAATTGGCATCCTGCTGAATTATATCCTTCTGATGCATATCCATAAGTGCTATAGTCACTTCTTGCCATAGATATAACTCCTCCTTCATGTTTTATATTATTATCATTATCTCCATTTGCTATGAATTCTCCCACAATGTTATATTCCTTATTTAAAAAGTCTTTGAATTCTGAATTTACACTTGCATTCTCATCATCAGCATGTTGTTTTTCATAGTTTTTCTTATATTTTTTGAAGTCAGAATAAGATTTTATATCTTTACCATCATCTGTAGTATATTTTCCATCATAAAACTCATTTAATATTTTTTCAAATAAATCTTTATTATTTAGCACTTCATCTAAATCATATATGTCACTAAGCATAGGTGATGCTGTAGTATCTCCATCTTTTGCTCCACCTTGTATTACAAAATTTGGCATTGTTCTATGGAAAGTTGAACCGTCATAAAATTCTCTGTTTGCCAATCTTATAAAATTAGCAACTGTGTTTGGAGCTTTGTCTGGGTATAATTCTAGTTTAATTGTTCCATAATCTTCTATTTCTATAGTTGCTACTGGATTTGGTATATCCATTGTAAACTTTTTATATACTCCATAACTTGCATAAGCTATGCCTGCTATAACTAAAATAATTCCTAATATCAATAAAATTCTAACTAATGTTTTATTCATTTTCTATTCCTCTCTTTACATTATTAAATTATCAAATACAAATTGTTCTTGCATTCTTTTTAAGGATTGCTTAATTGTCCTTGCTCTAATTTCTCCTATTCCATCAACTTCATCAAGTTGTGGAATATCGGCAGCCAAAATGTGTTGGAATGATTTAAATGTCTTAACCAAATTTTCGACTATTGTACTTGGCATCCTAGGTATTTTGTTTAATATCCTATAACCTCTAGTATATACACCAACTTCATCATAATTGTCAAAGTCTTCATACCCTAAGAGGTTGGCTATTTTATCTGGTTTTATAAGGTTTTCATATACTATATTTTTTAGTTCTGCTAAAATCTTTTCTGCACTTCTTTTCTTGCCTGGTGCAATATAATCCTTAATAATTAAAAGTTCCTCTTTTTCTAAATCTCCAACAGTTTCATCAAGTTGCATTTCTAGAAGTCTTCCCTCTTCTCCTAACTCATCTATTGCACGTTCAACTTCCTTAGCAATTTTCATTACTAACTCTGCCCTTTGTACTACTGTAATTACATTTTCTAGTGTTACAATATCATTAAACTCATATTCATTAAGTATATTTATTTTATTATCAAAAACCTTTTTATACTTTTCTACTATCTGCAAAGCCTGATTAGCCTTTGAAATAACATCTGCCGAATTTCTTAGCACATATCTTTCATTGCCTCTAAATAGAGTTATTATTCCTCTTCTTTGAGATATACTAATTACCAGCGAACCGGTTTGCTTTGCAGTACGTTCTGCTGTTCTATGCCTCGTACCGGTTTCTGTTGTATAAATTTCAGGCGATGGTATTAGTTGAGTATTCGCATATAAAATCTTCTTAAAATCAGGACTTAATATAATAGCGCCATCCATCTTAGCAAGTTCATATAACTTAGCTGGGGTAAAATCCACATCCAACTTAAATCCACCATCTACTAACTTTAGAACTTCTTCATTGTCAGCAATCGCTATTAGTGCTCCTGTTTTAGCATTTAAAATATTCTCCAATCCATTTCTTATCGGCGTACCAGGTGCTATTAACTTTAAAACCTCTACAATTCCTTCTGCCACTCTAGACTTTCACTCCTTTTGTCAGGTTTGGGGACAGGTCCTTTTGGGACACTTTTGTCTCATTTAGACCTGTCCCTAATGTGACACTCTTGTCATCTTTAGGGACAGGTTTACCTTAACTGCAATCCCTTTATTGCCTCATTTATATTTCTGACACCTATTATATCTAATTTATAGTTTTCTTTCAAGAGTTTTTTGTTACTTTCTGGTATAATACATTTTTTAAATCCTAACTTTTCTGCTTCTTTTATTCTTTTTTCTATCATGTTTACTGCACGAACTTCTCCTGTTAGACCAACTTCACCTATTGCTACTACATCTTGTGGTATGCTAATATTTTTAAAGCTAGATGTACATGCTAATATAATGCCCAAGTCTACAGCAGGCTCTGCCAATTTTATTCCACTTACAACATTTAAGTATATATCTTGTCCACCTAAGTTTATGCCTGCCCTTTTTTCTACAACAGCAATTAGAACAGCTAATCTGTTAAAATCTATTCCATTTGCAGTTCTTTTTGGTATTCCAAATACACTTGGTGTAGTTAATGCCTGTAGTTCAACCAAAAGTGGTCTTGTTCCCTCCATACTAGCCACAATTACTGATCCAGCAGGATTATCGTTTCGCTCTGAAATAAGAATTGATGATGGATTTGTAATTTCTACCATACCTTCATTTTTCATTTCAAACATTCCTACTTCATTAGTTGAGCCAAATCTATTTTTTACACTTCTTAATATCCTATATGAAAAATATCTTTCTCCCTCTAAGTATAGAACTGTATCTACCATGTGCTCCAATACTCTAGGTCCTGCTATGTTTCCATCCTTTGTAACATGTCCGATTATTATTGTAGTAATTCCATTATCTTTACACATTCTCATAATTCTTGAAGTAATTTCTCTAACCTGGCTAACAGTACCTGCTGCTGAAGTAATCTCTTCTGAATACATTGTTTGAATAGAATCTATAATAACAAGTTTTGGATTTACAGACATTATTGTTTCTTGAATATTATCAATGTTAGTCTCTCCTAAAAAAAGTAAGTCATCATTATTGATGTTCAGTCTATCAGCTCTAATCTTTACCTGTTCTGCCGATTCCTCTCCAGAAACATATAAAACTTTTCCCTCACCTTTGACCTTATCGCAAAGTTGCAAAATTAAAGTAGACTTACCAATTCCAGGCTCTCCTCCTACCAATACAAGTGAACCTTTAACCAAGCCTCCTCCCAAGACTCTATCTAACTCGCCTATACCAGTGCTTGTCCTAGCCATCTCAATTCCTTCTACCTCTTTTAACTTACGAGGCATACTTTTCTCTTTGCTTGCACTACTCTTTCCACCAGATGTACTTGATGCATTTGCTACCTTTTCCTCATAAAAACTATTCCACTCATTACACGCGGGACACTTTCCTAGCCATTTTGCAGATTCGTATCCACAATTACTGCACACAAAAATTGTCTTTGCTTTTGCCATCATTTCCTCCTTTGGCACTTAAGTGCCTGTCACCGAAGTGCCATTTGGCACTTTTGGGGACAGGTCTATTTGAGACACTCTTGTCATCTTTAGGGACAGGTCTCCTATTTCTTTTTACCATTTTCTATAATTCTTGCAATATTTCTTTTGCTAATTCCTAAAATTCTTGCAATCTGTTCAATATAAATTCCTTTAATTTTTGCAATTTTACATATATATGAATTTCTTATTTCTTTATTAAAACTATTTATTTGTAATACATTCTCTAATCCAAAAACTTTGCTTATATATTTAGCAGCCTCTTCATCACTTAACTTTTTATCACACCTTAACTCTATTTCAAAATAACTTTTTTCATCAAACTCTTTATTATATTTAATAAAATTGTCTAATGCCTTTTCTTTATTTTCTCCAAACAAAGAAAGAATGAAGTCTGTATCTGCTATTTTTATCTCACTTTTTCCAACATAATCCATATAACTACTCCATTTGTATTCTGGTCCAACACTCATTTTTTCCTTATATGGATTACTATGTATATATTTTATTAAATTTAAAAGATGACTTTCTTCAACAACCTTTATACTCTTAAATCTATTTTGAAATAGATGTCCAACTCTTTCGTACTTTTTATTAAAATACATAGCATAAGTAGAACATATCTTATGCATAAAATTTGACATTTTTTCTTTTTCATCCTGAATTACAATATGTACATGATTACTCATCATTACATATAACTGCACTTTGATTTCAAATTTTTCCTTTGCTGCTTTTACTATCTTTTTATATTTTTCTTTATCACTATCATCAAAGAATAAGTCTTGCTTATTAACACCTCTAATAATAATATGATATGTTTTAGTAATAGTTTTTAAATTTTCTCGTGCTATACGGGGCATTTTTTCTCCTTTCATTGTTTTTTATTAGTTTATTTTAAATTATTAAAAGCATTTAACCCCTATATCATATTTTTATTTGAACATAAGCCACATTAAAAATATAGCACATTTTTTATAAATATGCTATATTTTTCACTAAATATTTACAATTAATTATGTTATCTATACTTTCTAATTGCTCAACCTGTAACAGATGTATCCAAAATCATACTGTAATTGAGCTATGCTTATAGACAGATTCTTTAATTCGACATATATGTTTCAAATAGACCTGTCCCTAAAGATGTCAAAACTGTCTCAAATAGACCTGTCCCCAAAGATGTCAAGACTGTCTCAAATAGACCTGTCCCCTAAAGTGCCAAAATGAACATTGCGTGTGACCAGGCAAGGCCTATTACCCAATTTGGTTGCATTGCGTGGTTATCTATTTGTTCTCCTAAAAATCCATGCTTATTACTGCTGTTTACTATAAAGTCGATGCATTCTTTTGCTTTTTTATTTTCTCCTATTTCTTTGTAGTACATTGACATCCACAATGTAGAAATTGCCCAAGGGCTATTTCCTCCTCTATAGTGGTCGCCTTCGAATCTTAGGTATCCTCCTGTGTATGTTCTAAGTCGCATGTTAATTTTTTCTATTGTGTTGATTACTTTCTTTTCGTTTGGTTTATACATTTTAAATGGTACTACTGTTCCTAATACGCTTATGTCTGTTACTTCGTCGTTTGTGTTTCTCTTTAATGTTTTTGTGTTTTCATTATACATATTTGCTTTTATGTATTTGTCCATTTCTTTTTTATAAAAGTCTATCTTTTTGCTTAATTTATTTATGCTTTCTAGTTTTAATCTATTTTTTTCTTCGTATTCTGGTTTTAATATTTCATACATTTCTAGAATTGCATTAAATGCTGAATAGATACTTGCAAGTGAATATAAATGTACTCCTTCATGCATTTCCCACAAATCATAGCTTACTGGTAGCTTGTTTCTGTCTTCTGTGTGATATGTTTTTTCTATTTCATTTTTTACTACATCGCTATCATCATGTAGGCCTAAAATGTTGTCCATGTATTTGCACAAGAATTTTACTGCATTTTCGCACATTTTTAGCATGTCTTTTAAAAATTTTTTATCTTTAGTAACTTTATAATGTTCATATACTCCATATACTACTCCCGCTGTTTCGTCTATTTGATATCCCCAACAAGGTGCTAACCTTCCGTCTGTGTAAAATCTTTGCTCCCACATTCCATTTCTACTTTGTGTGTTTTTGCAAAATACTTTATAGAACTTTTCTGTTTCCTTATTCATTTTTAATTTGTCAAATGCTCTTGTTATAAATACGGCATCACGTGGCCAGCAATAACCGTATCTACCACATTGGGTTAGATTCTCGTCTACTTCTACTGCAGCTGCAACTCCTCCTGTTTCTTTATTTGTTAACAGTGGAAATAGCAATATGCTTCTCTTATATACTTTGTTAAATTTTTTATTATACTCGCTATTTTCCTCTTTTAATTCTATATTGATATGATCTTTTACATATTTTTTCCAGTATTTTTGTACTGAGCTTTGTTCTGCTTCTACATCTTGTTTTCTAATATTTTCTATATTCTTCCACATTTCTTCTGCATTAACTTTATCGTTTTCAAGGATGTATAAATATATATCAAGTTCTTTAGTTTCACCTGGCTTGATAATTCCAAGTTCATAATTTATGCTAGAGTCAGAACTCATTCCTATATAATCCTTATCGTGTATTACACCACTTTCTATGTTATTGTCTGTATCGTTTAATTGATGCGCATTTATATTCTTTTTAGAAAACATACACAATGTGTTGTTATGACTATATTGCATTAGCACATTATTTTCTATTTTTGACCCTACCATATTGTTTGGGTTTGATAATAGTTTTGAGTGTACTAAAAAGTTTACATTCAAATCTATTGTGTTATTATTTTTAAATATATATCTCTTTATCAAAACACTATTTTTCATAGATACAAAATCTATTTGCTTAATTTGCAAATTAAAATATGTGTTTTCTATCTCGGTATTTAATATATTTGTGTCTTCTGTATAATACTGATTATATCTATTGTTTTGGTCTTCGTGTAAGTATATTATACAAGAGTCATTTATTTTGACTCCTGTATGAAAGAAATCTAAAAATTGTTTAAAATCTGGTGTATTGTACATAAGTCTTAGCATCTCACCATGATATGTAAAGCTTGCAGTTATGTCTTTTCCACCAATTATAGCATCGTTAAAATACTTATTTTTCATCTGTTTATCTCTCCTCAATTTAAGTTACTTATTTTCTACTATTTTTACTATTTGTGCTTCTAATTCTTTTAATCTATCTTTTATTTTAATTATATCTGCATCTGTATTATCTTTATCTAAATATTCTTCTTTAACGATAGTAGACATATCTTCTAATTCTTCTTTTAAAGTGTTCATTCTTTCTAACACTTCTAATCTTAAGTATCTTTCCCTTGCTTTGTTTTCTGTCTTGCCTATCATTGCAATTTCATCACCTAATTGGTATGTTTCTCCATAATCTGGAATTGTTATAGGGATATTTGTGTTTTCCTCTAATTTTTGCTTTAATACTACTTGCCCTTCTGGTTCTCCATGTACTAAGAAGATATGCTTTGGTGGTGTAGTAAATGAGTAAACAAAATTCATAAGCCATTCTTGGTCAGCATGTCCAGAATATCCTTCAATGTATTCGATTCTAGCATTTACAGCGATTTCTTCTCCAAATATTTTTACCTTTTTCTCGCCATCTACCAATTTTCTTCCAAGTGTTCCTGGTGCCTGATACCCTACAAATAGAATTGTGCTATTTGGCTCCCATAAATGATGTTTTAAATGATGTTTTATTCTTCCAACCTCGCACATTCCACTTGCAGAAATAATTATTGATGATTCCTCACTTGCGTTAAGTGCTTTTGATTCTTCTGCTGTTCTAGTAAATTTTAATCCAGGAAAATCTAATGGATTATCTCCTTCATTTATTATTGCTTGTGTTTCCTCATTAAACAAATTCATGTTTTCTTTAAAAACTTCTGTTGCAGATATTGCGAGAGGGCTATCAACATATACTGGAATGCTCATCAATTTTTTATATTTTTTATAAAACTCTTCATCATGTTTTTTCTCTTTTATTTTGTTTAACTCAAATAAAATTTCTTGTGTTCTTCCTACTGCAAATGATGGTATAACTACTGTTCCGCCCTTTTCTAAAGTCTCATACACTACATTTAAAAAGATTTCTGCTTTGTCATCATTTCTCATGTGAAGTCTGTTTCCATAAGTAGACTCCATTACCAAATAATCTGCATCACTTATCATTGTTGGTGGTGATAAAAGAGGAATATCGTTATTTCCTAAGTCTCCTGTAAATACAATTTTCTTTGTTTCACCATTTTCTGTAATCCACACCTCAATAATGCTTGATCCTAGCATATGTCCTGCATCATTAAACCTTGCTTTAATGTTTTCATCTATATCAACTATTTCATTATATTGCACAGGTTTAAATATTTCCAAAGACTTTGCTGCATCCTCTGCTGTATATATTGGTGGAACTGGGTCTTCTCCTTTTCTTTCTCTTTTCCTGTTTTTCCATTCAGCTTCCATTTCTTGAATGTGACCACTATCTGGAAGCATTATTGAGCATAAATCACATGTGGCTTTTGTTGCTATAACGTCTTTTCTATATCCTTCATTATATAATTTTGGAATTCTTCCTGAGTGATCTATATGTGCATGTGTAAGTAGCATAAAGTCTATCTCATCCACATTAAATAAAAAAGGTGCTTCGTTTTCATATTCATCAGCTGCAGAGCCTTGGTACATTCCACAATCAACTAAAATTTTTTTTCCTGCTCCTTCTACTAAAAAGTTAGAACCTGTTACAGTTTTAGTAGCTCCTAAAAAAGTTACTTTCATTAAATTCCTCCATTCGAGCAATTATCGCTCTATTTATTTTTAAATATTACTAGTAGTATTAAATAAATAACTTAAATTTCTTTTTTATTTTTACATTATCCACATCTATTTTTATTGTACTTTCTATAATAGTATCGTCATAATATTCAACAGTTAAAACCTTATTTTGATATGAACACTGTATGTTTAAATTTTGCAAACTAATCATCTTGGTATCAAATATTTCTTTTAAAATTGTATATGTTAACGCATTATCCTCTGAAAAATTATCCCAAACCTTAAGTTCTTGTGCTCTTTTTATTATAAGTTTAATAATATCTTCAAATTTTTGATTTAGTACTTCAACATCTTTCATATATAGATTGTTATCTATTGGTATATATCTATAATATCTTATTTTATATATCCAACTAATTAGTTTTTCTTTATGCTCTTCATTTATTTTTAGTATTATACTTTTTACTTGCTCTAAAAATTCAGTAGCTAGTTCTATCAAAGTAGCATCTTTATTAGTTTCTAAAATATCATTTAAGAACTTTACTTCTTCTTCTAACTTGCTTTTTTGTTCTACAAATTCTTTTGGTAAAATTATTCTATTACATTCATCTATTTTTTGTATTAAGTCTGCTCTTTCTTTGTCTAATATTCCTACCAAATAACTTACACTAAATATTTTTTGTTTGTTAGGTAATTTTTCGTTTCTAGCATAGTATTCTTTTTTTAACAATTCGTTATTATTTAGTATTTTATCAATTCTTTCAATTTCTTTTGTATAATCTTTTTTTTCTTGAGAAATTTGATTTATAAACTCTTTTTTGTTGTCAAATAATTGCAGTCTTTCTTGTTTTTGTTTTCTTAGTTTTTCAAAATTTTCATTATATTCCAAATCATTTGCTTCGCTTAAATATTTTTTTATAGCCATTTTAGAAATTATATTAAACAATTTTGTTTGACTTTTACTATTTATGCCCTTTCTATCATTAAGCAATAGCAGTGTTTGATAAATGTAATTATATTCTATGTCAGTTATTTTATTTCTATCTATATCCCACGACCAACCATTAAAGTCTCGTATTACCTGAGCTTCCGAATCTATTTTTCCAATTTTTAATAGTAAAAATATTGGTGCTTCCATATATTCATAAGGCATCTCTAACCAGCTTTGTGCCAAATCTAAATTTAATATTGCTGTTAATATTACAAGTTCATTTTGAAAGCATACAATTTCTCCATTCTTTCTGTCTACTTTAAATAATAAGTTGTTCTTTTCTAAATTTTCTGCTTCAGGAGTTCCAGCTTTTACTAAAAATATTTTCAAACATTTTTCTTTAATTATGTCAAATAGATTTTCTATATATTCTCTTTTAGATGGGACCTCTACCTTTACTTTTTCATAATCTTTGTATGCATTTTCAATTTTATATAACATACTTAGCAACAGATTTTTCACATCATAGGAAAATAATTTGTTCTCTAAGATTTTTTCTAATTCGTTATTATAATCTTTTATGTCAATGTTTAATTTTGATAGAATTTTACTTTTCTCCATAAAATTATATTTCCTTCCTACTGTTATTCATTACTACTCATCTTAAGTTCTTCCCATCTTTCCTTAGTCATAAGCACCTCACGAGGCTTACTTCCTTGGAAACCTGATATTATTCCTCTCTCTTCCATTTGGTCTATAATTCTACCCGCTCTAGCATAGCCAACCTTAAAACGTCTTTGAATAAATGATGTAGATGCTTGTCCTGTTTCAACAACAACATCTATTGCATCCATTAGTAATGGATCAGTATTATCATCTTCATCTTGGCTATCTATTTCTTTATCTGTACTATTCGAGTTTTCAATTTGTTGTAAAATATCATCATTGTATGTAGCTTCGCTATTATTTTTAATAAAGTCAACTATTTTTTCTACTTCTTTATCAGAAATAAATGCCCCTTGTATTCTAGTTGGTTTTGGAGCTCCTGCTGGATAGAATAACATATCTCCCTTACCTAGTAATTTTTCTGCACCTGCCATATCTAAAATTGTTCTCGAATCTACTTGAGAAGATACAGAAAATGCAATTCTTGATGGTATGTTTGCTTTAATTATACCAGTAATTACATCTACAGATGGTCTTTGAGTAGCTATTACCAAGTGCATACCTGCAGCTCTTGCCATTTGTGCTAGTCTACATATTGAATCTTCTACATCTTTTGGTGAAACCATCATTAAGTCTGATAACTCATCTATTATAATTACAATTTGAGGTAATTTTTGTCCCTCTCCTTCTTCTTCTAATGCTGCATTATACCCTTTTATATCTCTTACATTTTTGCTTGCAAACAAGCTATACCTGTTTACCATTTCTTGTACTGCCCACGCAAGCGCTCCTGCTGCCTTTTTAGGATCTGTAACTACAGGAATAAGCAAATGTGGAATTCCGTTATACACAGAAAGTTCAACCACTTTTGGGTCTACCATTACAAGTTTTACTTCACTTGGTTTTGCTTTATAAATTATACTAGCTATCAATGTATTTATACATACAGATTTACCTGAACCTGTAGCTCCTGCAATAAGTACGTGAGGCATTTTTGCGATATCTGCAACAACTTCTTCTCCTGCTACATCTTTTCCTAATGCAAATGCTAATTTCGATTTGTGATTTTTAAAACTATCGCTATCTATTATATCTCTTAATGGCACAATTTCATTTTCTTTGTTTGGCACTTCAATTCCTACTGCTTGTTTACCAGGTATTGGTGCTTCAATTCTAATAGTTTCTGCTGCTAAGCTAAGCGCTATATCATCTGCTAAGTTTGCTATTTTGCTTACTCTAACACCTTCTGCAGGTTTTAGTTCGTACCTTGTAATAGCAGGTCCAACTGATACATTTTCAACTTTTGCTGAAACTCCAAAACTATACAATGTTTTTTGTAATCTTGTAGCTGTATCCGCAACAGCCTTTTTGCCACCTTTTACAGTTTTTTTATCGCCTTCTGCTAATAACTGTATTGGAGGAAATTCATAATGTTCATCTTCCACAGTTAAAGTATGCTCTAATTGCAATACTTGTTTTACTTTTTCCTCTTTTGTTTCTTGTTCCTCTTTAAACAAGTTTGCTTCTATTTCATCTGGATTTGATTTTTCTTTTTCCTCTTTTTTGTCTTTTACTCTACCATTTATATTAAATGGTATTAGATCATCATTAGTATGATCATACTTTTTAAGTTTTTTATCTTTTCTTTTTCCATCATTATCAGAATCATCATTTAAATTTATAGTTAATTGCTCTGCTAATTGTTCTGCTTCTCTTTTTTGCTCTTCTTTTTCTCTTAATCTACGCTCTTTTTTAGTTTCTTTTCTTTCTTCTACATCTTCTTGAATTCTAGCAAGCTTAGCTTCTTCTCTTTCTGCTCTTCTTTCTTCTTTTTCTTCTCTTTTTGTATCAATAAAATCCGCAATCATCTCAGCAGGCTTTATTCCAAATATAAATACTAGTAATATTGCTCCAATTCCTATACACAATATTACAGTTCCAATTTTTCCAAGTAACCCTATAAGTCCAAAAGCTATTGCCGTTCCTATTGCTCCACCACCACTATTAGTTTCTCCTAATTCATATCCTCTTTCTACAACTGAAGAAAAATCTCCAGTTTCATCTAAGTTACCATTTGAAAACTGAAATACACTAAGCACAGTAGCTATGCAAAGTAAGAAAATTCCATACTGTATTAGTTTTGATATTAAATATTCTTTATCTTCTGAAGTCATATATATTGCTATTAAAAAAGTTCCAATTGGAATAATATATTTAATAGAACCCATTATTCCGCCTAAAATAGGGCTTAAATGTTCTCCTATATAACCAGATTTTGTATATATTAGTATTGCAAGTAAAATACTTATTAAAATCATAAATACTACTGCTACATTTATATCTAATCCTCTTTTTTTGCTTCTTTTTCCACGTTTAGCCAAAGTATTTTCCTCCTTCGAAAATATCTTTTTTTGGTATATCCCTTGGTATTATATCACAAGGTTATACAAAAGCAAACAGAATTTTAAAATTGTAACAAAAATGTAATATATTATAATACTTTGAAAGAAGATATGTTTTTTATTTTTATTTTCGTCCCCCAACATCGCACAAAATGTATTAACTCACTAACGTTCATTAAACATTTTGTAAGCTTGTCGGTCCCCACCTTAAGACTACAATAAAAATAAAAAACATATCTTCTTTCATAAACAACAAAAATAGAATACTTAAGAAAGTATTCTATTTTAACTCTTTTCTATTATTTTGTATTATTTTTAGTGCATCTTCTAATGCTACTTCAATTCCTGCTAAAACGCCATCAGCATATTCTTCTGTTCCGCTTTTTATTTCTCTTGACATCTCATTTGCAGTTTCTATTATTTCTACTTTTTTCTCATAAGCTTTTTTAGTAATTTCATGTTCGTCTATCATAGATATAATTCTGTTTTCTGCTTCTTTAATTATCTCATCGGCTTCATTTTGAGCCTCAACTAATATTCTTTGTCTTTCTTCTTTAATCCATTTTGCTTGTTTTAATTCATCTGGTAATTTTAATCTTATTTCTTTTATTATATCTAAAATATCATCTTTATTTACTATGCATTTACTTGAGAATGGTACTTTTCTACTTTTATCTAGCATATCTTCTAATGTTTCCAATAAAGTAAATATTTCCATAATTTTACTCCTTTCGACTTAAGAATATTAGATAAACTCTGCCATATTTTCTTAAATCATATACTTCTACTTGTAATTTTTCTAATTCTTTTAACTCTCGCTCTTTTTCATCTGTTTCTACAATTATAATTCCACTTTTATTTAATAAATCCAAAGAAATAATCTGTTCTATTGCTTTCACCGCTAAATTTTCTTTATATGGTGGGTCAATAAATACAACATCTATTTTAATATTTACTGCTTTAAGTTCGCTTAGACATTTTTTATAGTCTTTTTCAAATACTTTAGATTTATCTATAAATCTAGTTCTTTCAAGATTTTTATATATCATTTGAGTTGCTTCATGAGATTTTTCACAAAAATATACTTTTTTAGCTCCTCTACTTAAAAATTCTATTCCTATTGCTCCACTTCCAGCAAACAAGTCTAGAACTATACTGTCTTCAATTTTTTCTCTAATTATATTAAATAAAGATTCTTTAACTCTATCCAAAGTTGGTCTTGTTGCAAGACTATCTATTGAATATAATTTAGTTCCTCTTGCTATGCCACTAATGACTCTCATAACCACCTCTACTAATATATCATATATATATTTTATATTTTATTTTTTATATGTCAATATTATTAACACAAATGTAATATTTATTTAACAGTTTTGTAATACTGTTATATTTTTGTAATATTACGTATAATATTTCGTGTTCCATTAAAGCTACAAAAAGCTAGGCATATATACCTAGCTCCTCTTCTGTACATATTAGTCATCCTTATTTACATCTTTTATTAACTCTAATTGTGATATTAGTAATGATTCCATTTTTGCTTTATATACATCAAATTGCTTTTTCAAATCCTCTAACTCTTTTGTCTTAATTGATATTTGTTGCTCTATTTCCATCAATTGACCCTTTGCAGTAGCTTGTGCATCTCTTATAATTTGTTCTGATTCTTGTTTTGCCACTTTTTTTATTTCATCAGCAGTACTTTGGGCCATTACTAAAGTATTTTGTAATGTAGATTCTAAGTTTTTATATTTTACTAAACTTGCTTCTAACTCTGATATTTTACCTTTATTTTCATTTGATTCTTTATATAATTTTTCATAGTCTACTGTTAATTCATCTAGAAAGTTATCAACTTCTTCTACACTATAGCCATTCATCATTTGTTTTGCAAACTTTTTATTTTCTATATCTAACGGTGTATACATATTGTCCCTCCTAAGCTCTGTATATAACTACATTAATTATTTGAATTATTTCTTAGCCATGAAACAGATAATTTATTTTTTATCTCTTCTCTTGCCATTTCATTTGTTATGTCATAATTAAATGGTGCTACTAAAAATATAGAATTTGATACTTTTTGTAAGTTGCCATCCAATGCATGAACTGCACCACTAACAACATCAACTATTCTTCTAGCTACGTCTTTATTTACATACTCTAGATTTACAATAATTGATTTTTTCTCTTTTAATAAATTACATATACTTTCTGATTGCTCAAAAGTAGTTGGTTGGCAAATAACCATCTTTACTTGTTGAGTTTGTGGCATATTAACTACTTTATTGTTTCTTCTGCCCCAAATTCTTCTATCATCTTCCTCTTCTTCTTGATTTTCTATATCTTCATTTTTATCATAATCTACTTCTTCTGTTTCTTCCTCATCTTTTTCTGGTAATCCTAACATTCCCCATACTTTTTCCATAATAGCTCCTGACATTCAAATAACCTCCTTAAAATTCGTCCTTGGTTTCTACTTGCTATAGTATCTATCATTTTTTAATTATTGTCAATAGTTTTTTAGTTTTTGTAACATTTTTTTAATATAATTGTAACATAATTGTAATATTTCTTTATGGCTTATTGACTAATTAATCAATATTTCGTCATAAATTGCAATATTAGGCATGTTTCTTATTTCTGCTGGAGTATATCCTAATTCAGTTAGTTCATCACTTGTATAATTTGTAACTAATGAATATTTTTCATTTGTTTTTAGCACTTTTACTAGTATTTTATCTTCATATCCAATTCTTGTTCTTGTTACATAAGCAATTTCATTTCCATTTTTTTCTTCTGTAGATATGGCAGTATTTGGTACTCTTAGTCCAGAACTACTCCACCAAATAATACTAAATGAAATCTTTCTATATGAAGTTAGTTCTTCTACTCCTTCATCTATCTTCAAAGTTAAAATATACTCTTTATCCTCTGTAGCTTTGTACTCTATGCTTGCCTTTACTTCTTTTCCACTAGGCAACTTAATAGTTACACTATCTCCTACTTCTGCATCTTTTGCATAATCAGAATCCAAAACGCAAACAATATAACACTCGTAATTGTCTACAATTTTTCCTTCTTCACTACTCATAGGTATAATCTGGCCAGTTTTTAAATTTAATTCTTCTAAAAATTCCTTTGTGTATTTTCCAAAATCATCTATCGTTAAAATATCTTCATATCCATCCACTCTATATGAAACTATTCCACTTTTAGTTGCCTCTATATATTCTTCTCCTGAGCTTAGTTCATTCTCATATTCACTTCTTTGATCTATTAATTTTTTTAAATATGACCCAGCAGGGCTTTGCTCTCCCGCAATTTTAGATTTCTTACTCATACTACTAATAATTTCATCTTTACTATTTTGTATAACTTTTAAGTCGCTTTCTCCATATAAATTATATATTTTTGAGTCAATTTGGTCTTCAAGTGCTTTCGTGTCAGATGTAGGTAATTTTTCTGTTGCTTCCATTGCTTCATCTATCTTTCCATCTAGTTCTTTTATCTTTTCTACTAAGCTTTTTTCGTTGTTAGAATAATATCTAAAAATAGCTTCTCCTTTTGCAACCTTTTCTCCTTCAGTTTTTATTTGCTCTATACCATTCTTATAATTTTCTCCCTTAATTACTTCCTCTTCCCTTATTATATATCCTACTGCAATTTCTTCTTCTCTTACCTGTCCCATTTCAACATATACTGTATCAGTTGGTTTTTGTATTAACTTAACCACCATATATATTATATATATTAAAATGCATGCTAATAAAAGCAATAGTATTATTTTTCTATGCTTTTTTAAAAAATTTATTAACTTACTTTTTCTTTTTATGTTCTTTTCTCTACTTTCTACATTAGTTGTTCTTTTCACCATATTCCTCCAAAATAATATTTATATTATTTTGTAAATCACCTAGTCCATCAAGCCAAATTAAATTATCATATTTTCTAAACCAAGTCAACTGTCTTTTGGCATATCTTCTTGTTTCTTGTTTTATTTTTTCTATCATTTCTTCCTTAGAAATTTTGCCATCTAAATATTCTACAACTTCTTTATAGCCTAGTCCTTGTAATGCAGTTGGTAATTCTTTGTACTTTTTACATAAGTTTTTAACTTCTTCTATTAATCCAGCTTTTATCATAAGGTCAACACGTAAGTTAATTCTTTCGTATAACTTTTCTCTGTCCATTGTTATACAAAATAGTAAAAAATCGTACTCTGGTTTATTTTTTCTAGACTCTATTTCTAACTGAGTTTTAGTTTTTCCTGTCGATTTATATATTTCCAATATTCTAAAGATTCTTTTTTTATCATTATGACTAATTTTCTTTATAGCTTCTGGGTCTATTGACTCTGCTTTTTTATAAAGGGGTTCTAACCCCTCTTCTTTTTCAATTTTTTCTAATTCTTCTCTATATTTTAGGTCCACTTCTATTTCATTATACTCAATATTGTATATAAGCGATTCTAAGTAAAGTCCTGTACCTCCTACAATTATCGGAACCTTGCCTTTTAAAATAATCTCTTCTATGGCAGAAATTGCATCTTTTTTATAGTCTGCTACACTATATCTTATTTCTGGAGAAACACAATCTATCAAATAGTGCTTTATTCCTTGCATTTCTTCCTCCGTTGGTTTTGCAGTTCCAATAGTCATATCTTTATATATTTGCATAGAATCACAAGATACAATCTCTCCATTTATTTTTTTAGCTAGTTCTACAGATAATTTGGTTTTTCCAGAAGCTGTTGGGCCACATATAACTATAGCTTTACGTTTATACATAACTATCTCCTAAATTTTCTTATTCTGTAACATTACTTGGTACTGCTTCTACTACATTGTCTAATTCTGAATTAGTTTGTTCTGCACTCTCGTTTGTAAAAGTATCGTTTACCACTTCAACATTTTCTATTTCAATTTGATTTGTTGTGTCTGTATTATTTACTATTTCATTTGATTGTTCTGCTGATAACTCATTAGTTGTTTCCTGCTGAACCTGATTATTTCTATCAGTAATCATTTTTACAACTTGATTTTGTATATTTTCAAAATATACACATTCTATAATAAGTAAAATAAGTAAAATTATTCCAAGTACTATTCCTCTATTTCTTAAAACTGTGCCACTAATTCCTCCACCTTTAAATTTGCAATAAGACCTTGCAAATAGTGGGAGTACAATTATTCCATTTATTGGAACAAACAAAAAAATTATTAAATCCTTTCCTAAATCTGAGACCTCTGTCATTTCTATGTTTCTTGTACTAATCCAGTACACTATTGAAGTAAGGATATACATTACTGCAATTCCCATTGCAATATATATAAGTTTTTCTTTTGGTGTTCTATCATTAAGAGAACGGTACATAAGAAGTATAGAAACAATATTTAAAATTAGTATAAATAAAATAATAACAAACATAATCTATCTCCTTTTATCTTCTAGAAAATTTCTTTTCAATATCTGCTTTAGTCATTCTTATAGCAGTTGGCCTTCCATGTGGGCATGTAAATGGATTTGGAAGTGTTAATAATTCTTGCATTAAACTATCTACCTCTTCTTTAGTTAAGGCCATATTTGCTTTAACTGCTGCTTTGCATGCCACCGTTGCTATAAACTTTTCTTCAATTTCCTGTTTTGCAGTTCTTGCTACAGTATTTATTTCATCCAATGTTTCTAAAAATAGCTCTTTTGTATCTAAGTCTAAACATACAGTTGGCACTCCACTTAACTTTATAGTATTTTCTCCAAATTCTTCTAATACAAATCCAGCTTTTTCAAAAATTTCCATGTTGTCCTTTGCTATTTGCATATCTTTATGGCTTAGTGTAATAATATCTGGAAGTAGCATTAGTTGAGAATCTTTATTTGTATCATTATAATAATTTGCTTTTATTTTTTCATACATTATTCTCTCATGTGCTGCATGTTGATCTATTATATAAAGTTCACTATTCATCTCAATAATTATGTATGTAGAAAAAGCTATACCTATAAATTTGTAATCTGGCACATTGTTTTGAGGTAACTTTTCAAATATTGAAATATTTTCAGCAGTTTTTAAATCTGCTTCATTAATTTTATATTCTGCATTTTTCTCTTCTACTTTTGGTTCTTCCTTTTTTGGCTTACCAAAAGTTAATGCATACATTTCATCAAAATTTTTATAATCTGGGTCTAGTTTTAGTTCATCTAGCTTATGCATTTTTTCATTTATTTCGTTTATATCTATTCGTTTTGTTGCATCTACAGATTCGGCTGAGTTTTCGCTAGTTGTATTTAGAGTTTCTAAAGTATTACTATTTTCATTTGTTTTAGTGTTTTCTAGTAATGGTTTTAGTGTTTCTAAATTTTCTGCTATTTTGGTACTATTATCACTTTTAGTAATCTCATCACTTGCATTGGCGCTATCCTCATAATTGTTTATTTCATTTTTGTTATTATAAATTTGCGCAATAAAGTTTTGAGTATCATTTTCATCTTTCTTTTCTTCTATTTCCTGTTCTTTCTTTCTTCCAAATAGTCCAAACAATCCTCCTCTTTTATGCTCTTTTTTCTCCTCTTCGTCTTGGTTAAAAAATCTGTCTAAATTACTTATTCTAGAAGTTTCTTCTGACGTTTCAGATTTAGTTTCTTCTAATTTTACTGTTTCGGGTTCTGCTGGAGTCTCTATTTTATTTTCAAATTGGCTTACTGGTTTTATACTTTCTGCATTAGTTGTGTTTTGCTCTGCTACTTTATATTGATTTATATCAGTTTCTAATGTATTCTTTATGCCAAAGTTATTACTGTTACTTGTATTTGCAAAAGAATTAAACGTATTTGTTCCTAGCTTCCAAGCATCATTTGATTGTATCTGTTTATCTAATTCAATCTTGGTTTTATCTGGTATTAAATCTTCTTTTAATAAGCTATCTTTTATAGCATGGTAAACAGCTTTAAATACTTGATTTTCGTCTTCAAATCTAACCTCTAATTTTGCTGGATGTACATTAACATCTACTTTTTTAGGGTTCATTTCCATATTTAACACTAAAAATCCGTATTTTCCTATTGTAAGTAATCCTTTATATCCTTGTTCTGCTGCACTAGTTAAAAGTTTATCCTTTATATATCTTTTATTTACAAAAAATAGCTGGTTAGACCTATTTGAACGAGCTATAACTGGCTTTCCTACTACACCTGTTATATTTATATCTTCATATGTATAATTTACATCTATAACATTTTCGGCAACATCTTTACCATAAATGCTATAAATAACTGATTTCATATCTCCATTTCCAGAAGTTTGTATTATTACTTTTCCTGAATTTACAAGTTTAATAGATATTTCTGGATGAACAAGTGCAATTCTTGTAACTACATCTTCTATGTAACCCGCTTCTGTAAAATCTTTCTTTAAAAATTTATATCTTACAGGAGTATTATAGAATAGGTCTGTTATTGTAATAGTACTTCCTTGAGGACAACCTGCATCTTCTACATTGATAATATCTCCACCTTTAACTTCTACTTTTTTACCAATTTCATTCTCTGCAGTTCTTGAAATTAACTCTACATGGCTAATAGCTGCAATACTTGCTAATGCCTCTCCTCTAAACCCCATAGAAGTTACAGTTTCTAAGTCTGACGCTTCTCTTATTTTACTTGTTGCATGTCTTTCAAATGCCATTTCCATATCGTCTGGTAAAAAGCCTTTTCCATTATCTGTAATTCGTATATATGTTATTCCACCATTTTTTGTTTCTATATTTATTTTATTTGCTCCTGCATCTATTGAATTTTCTACTAGTTCTTTTACTACTGAAGCAGGCCTTTCAATAACCTCACCCGCTGCTATTTTATTTATTGTTAAGTCATCTAATAAAACTATATTACCCATTTTATTCCTCCGAATTTTTTCTTTTTGTTTATTCCATAGAATTATATCATTAAACTACGTTTTTTGTATAGTTTTTTACAAAATTTTCACAAAATATATTTTTTGGGCGATGGTTTAGAGGAGTGATGTTAATATAATGCAAAAAATTTATCCACATTTTTTGTTAAAAAATGTGGATAAATTTTAGCCTATCTTTTGTTCGAGGTCACTTTAAAGTACTGGCACGACAACACGGAAACTAATGTAGCCCTCACCATCACTACCTCCGTGGTTGAAACAAAAAATTCCAACATAAAAACCAGAACCATAATATCCCCCTCTCATAAAGAAATTACCACCTTCTAAGGGAAATTCAGAATAAGTATTATACCAACTATTGCTTGAACTCGTACTTAGTCTACTACTTGATGTTTCATATATTGCATCTCCATAGTGTCCTTCTGATTTTGGTGCAGTATATGATGAATATACATCTTTATATTTTGCTGGTGCACTTACTAAACTTGAACTACTTTCAGGTTCTTTATATGCTGCCACATACTCTTGTGCTCCTCCGCTCATATCATATACTCCTGTTACATTTCCTGTGGTACTTTGTCCTTGATTACTTCTATATGAAGTTCCACTTCCTCCTCCGGTATAATTACTACCATTTTTAGTTACATTGTTATTTTTACCATATTTACTTTGACTTAAATATGCTACTGCTCCCCATTCCGTATTTTTCATCATATGTGGGTCTACTACATTATCATCTGAGCTTAATCCATAACTATTTCCACTATTGTTCATTCCTATACATTTTGTGTATACATTATTTATTGTTATATTCCCCCAACTTTGCTTTCCTCCCATTATTTGGATTTTTCCTCCATTATTACTCGTTTCAAACTTTCCTACCCAAAAGCCTGCTAATGGTTCTTCATCCCAGTTAAATGCTGGATGTACTACATAATCTGTCATTCCACTTCCTGTTGATGCATCTGGATATTCTATTTTTTCACTATAGTCATCTCCATCTTTATCTTTGTTTTCTGTATCTAAAAATACTATCTCTATATTTCCAGCTCCACTTCCGCTTTGATGATACATACTTGTTATTTTATATGCATATCTTGGTATCCATACTAGCATACTATATGTTTTTGTTTCATCTAATACCTCATAGCTTCCTGATGTATTAAATGTTGATCCTCCTAATACGACATTTGCCCATTTCTTTTCTCCATAGTTGTACCATTCTTCATCTACTGCAGTGGTCTTTACCCAACCTGTTTCTTCTACATATTTTACCGGTATCATTCCATCTGCCACTTGTGGTCCTTCTGCCAATGTTCCATCTACAGGATCTCCTGGTTGTGGCTCTGGCTCAGGTTCTGGCCCAGGCTCTGGATCCACCTCGTTTGCCACTGGCTCTGGCACCTCTGATTCTTCTGCCATTACATTTGCATACTCATCCATTAAACCGTTTAATTTCTTCTGCTCATTTATTGTTGCCTGCTCTGTTAAATTCTTCGCTTGCTGTGCTTTTTGTATTAGTCCTCCTTCTCCAAATGCCACATTGATTGTTATTGTTGCTAATATTATTAAAATAACTATTGTTATGACCAAAGCCACTAATGTTATTCCTTTTTCTGTTATTTTGCTTTTCACATTTTGCTCTTTTTTATTTTTATACATTTCTAGCTTCCTCCCTTTTTCTAATTTATATATATTTTTTTAATATAAAATCAACACAAAAAGACAGAACATATAGCAATCTTCCTATTGCCATACGCTCTGTCTTTTATTATTTATATATTTACTTGTTTCTTCTATATTCTTATTACGTACTAATACTATATTTTGAGCATCACAAATAAAGCTTAATTCATTAGAATTATGCTCTCTCTCTCTCTCTCTCTCTTACAGTACCAACGGTTTTAAGCATTTTCGTTTTTTCACTCCTTTATCTTTTAACTTTTCTTTTGTACTTCACTTGTAAACTACTGATTACATATTCTTCTTTAGTTTTCCTAGAAGTATATTTTTATTTTATGCTATTTGCATTTGTTTTTCAAGTACTTGTCGCATTTGTAACATACTCTTAATATTTCTGTAATATTTCTGTAACATTTACCTTTTAATTGTACTCATAACTTTTTTTATTACTTTGTAACTCTTTTTCTAGTTCTGAATAATATATACCATACGAAAGAACTTCATAAATACATTAAAAAAGTTTTATAAGGAGGTTAAGAAATGGGAAATTGTTGTTGTAATAATAGCGAACTATTATGGTTCATAATCCTATTCTTGCTACTCTTCTGTTGTGGAGGTAACAACTGTTGTAGTAACTCATGTAATAATTCTTGTGGTTGCTAATTACATTAAATTTTCAAATTTGAAAGGAGGGGAAATATATGCCAGAAAATAGAGGATGTGGATGCGGTTTCGGATTTGGTGATGATTGCTGCTGGATAATAATCGTATTAATATTAATATGTTGCTGCTGTGGTGGTAACAGAGGTGGATGTTGCTAATTTATAATAAATACATGTAAAAAATAATCGTAGAGAAATAATTCTCTACGATCTTTTTTTATTATCTTCTTTTCGTCTATTATCTTTCCTTCTTTCTTCTTTTACTTCTACTTGTCTTTTCCTTCTATCTGACTTACTCTTTCTCCTATCTTCAAACATTCTTCCATCTTTATCAACAATCATCTGTATTCTCCTTTTTATTTATAAAATATTTATATTTTTACAAAATGTTTGGCTGGGGTACTGTGATTCGAACACAGGAATGTCGGAGTCAGAGTCCGATGCCTTACCGCTTGGCGATACCCCAATGTGTGTGGACAAATAGGAGTGTCCCTTTTGTCCACGTTATTTTACTATTTTATAGCTTTTCTTCCTCTAAAGATTGCTATATCTCCTAATTCAGCTTCTATGTTTAGAAGTCTGTTATATTTAGCAACTCTATCTGTTCTACATGGTGCACCAGTTTTAATTTGTCCAGCATTTGTAGCTACTGCAACATCTGCTAAAGTAGTATCTTCAGTTTCACCACTTCTATGTGATACAACAGCTGTGTATCCTGCTTTATGAGCAAGCTCTATAGCATCTAATGTTTCTGTTAATGTTCCTATTTGGTTTAGTTTTATTAATATACTATTTGCTACACCCATGTCAATACCTTTTTGTAATCTTTTTATATTTGTTACAAATAAGTCATCTCCAACAAGTTGTACTTTATCTCCTATTTTGTCTGTTAATACTTTCCAAGATTCCCAATCTTCTTCTGCTAATCCATCTTCTATAGAGATTATTGGATAGTTGTTTGCTAAATCAACAACAAAATCTATCATTTGCTCTTTTGTCTTGAATTCTCCTGTTTTCCAGAATAAGTATCCATCTTTTCCTACTTTTTTAGCTTCATCAAACATTTCTGTTGAAGCACAGTCTAATGCTAAGCATACATCTTTTCCTGGTACATATCCAGCTTTTTCTATAGCTTCCATAATTAAGTCTAATGCTTCTTTTTCACTAGATACATTTGGTGCAAATCCACCTTCATCACCAACACCTGTTGATAATCCTTTTGATTTTAATACACTTTTTAAATTGTGGTATACTTCTACACCCATTCTCATGCATTCTTTAAATGTTTTTGCTCCAACTGGCATTATCATAAACTCTTGTACTGTTAATCCACTATCTGCATGTTTTCCACCATTCATAATGTTCATCATTGGAACTGGTAATTCTTTTGCATTTACTCCACCAATGTAGTTGTATAGACTCATTCCAAGTGAAGCTGCTGCAGCTTTTGCTACTGCTAAAGATACTCCTAGTGTTGCATTTGCTCCTAATTTTGCTTTGTTTTCTGTTCCATCGATGTCTATTAACATTTTGTCTATTTTTACTTGGTCGTATACATTTTCACCTTCTAATTTTTCAGCTATAATGTTGTTTACATTATCTACTGCTTTTTGAACACCTTTTCCTAAATATCTGCTCTTATCTCCATCACGTAATTCAACTGCTTCAAAGCTACCTGTTGAAGCTCCTGATGGAACCATTGCTACACCTGAGAATCCTCCTTCTGTTACAACCTCTACTTGTACTGTTGGATTTCCTCTTGAATCCAATACTTCTAATGCTTTTACGCTTTCAATTCCTAAGTAATCTTTCATTTTAATCTTCCTTTCTTTTATTTTATATTTGCCTTATTTTTATATTTTACACATCGAAAAAATTTACTCTTTGCAACTTAGATGTGTTTTAAAATCTGACTCCTAACACTATTCCTCTGTTCTTCAATTTGCTCTACATAAGTTTTTGGCTTACTTGCCTTTTCTTCTTTGGCTTTTAGCAAATTTTTAAGCTTTTTTCTTTCTTTTATTTTGTATGTATAGTGTTGTTGCTCAAATTTATTTTTAGCTTGTTTTTCCAATTTTTGCATTTTCGTTTCAGGAATATATACTTGCTCTTTTTTCTCTCTATTATAGTCAACTATCTTTTTTACTGGATTTTTATAGATAGATTCTGAGTATTTTTCAATGTCTGGTCTAAAATATATGGTTTCATTAACATAGGATCTTATAAGTTTTCTTTCTTTGCTTGTATAGGCCTCTTCTGGCAATCCTAAATTGTTGTACTTCCATATAATGTGCCTTTCCATATTAGAATATTTTTCATAATTGATTTTTTCGTAATTATATTCAATTTCAAACTTTAAATCTTCTATTCTTATTGTGATACTAGTCCATAATCTATGGTTTTCTTTTTTGAATAGTTCCCATATTTGTTTTACTTGAGAATATAATTTTTCTACCAATTTTATATATTCTTCTTCATTTAGACTAAATTTATTTGGTATTTCATAAACATTTACAGGATTCTTTTTTAATATTCCCCTTGGGAAGTAGTAAAAGAATAATTCTCCTGTTTCTACTCCTTCTATTTTCTCTTCTACAGAAGCATATAAGTATATTCTATCCCATTTTTCTGGTATTAGATAAAATAATTGTTTCTGTAATTCAGAGTATATTTTTCTTATCTCTGAATTTTCTATCATATATTCCTCCAGTCTGTTCTACTTATTTTACTATAATACTCTCTCCTGTCATCTCCTCTGGTTTTTCTAGTCCCATTAAATCTAACATTGTTGGAGCTAAATCTGCAAGTTTTCCTTCTCTTAATTTTACGTCGTCTTTTCCTACTAGTATAAGTGGTACTGGGTTAGTAGTATGTGCTGTATGTGGCTCTCCTGTTTTATAGTCTAACATTTGCTCACAATTTCCATGGTCTGCTGTAATTAACATTACACCATCATTCTTTCTTATTGCTTCTACTACTTTTCCAACGCATTCATCTATAGTTTCTACAGCTTTAATTGCAGCTTCTAAGTTTCCTGTATGTCCTACCATATCTGGGTTAGCATAGTTTAAAATTATGCAATCATATTTTTTTGAGTTAATTGCTTCTAATACTTTGTCTGTTACTTCATATGCACTCATTTCTGGTTTTAAGTCATAAGTTTCAACTTTTGGTGATGGAACTAATATTCTATCTTCTCCTGGATATTGTTTTTCTTCTCCTCCATTAAAGAAAAATGTAACATGAGCATATTTCTCTGTTTCTGCGATTCTTAGTTGTGTTAATCCTTTTTTGCTTATATATTCTCCAAAAGTATTTTTCAATGTTTCTGGTTTGAATGCTATTTTTACATTTGGCATTGTTTCGTCATATTGTGTAAAGCATACATAATCCAAATCCATTTTTTTAGTTTCGAATTCATTAAAGTCTTTATCAACTATTGCTCTTGTTAATTCTCTTGCTCTATCTGGTCTAAAGTTAAAGAAAATTACAGAGTCATTTTCTTCTATTTTTGCTATTGGCTCGTTGTTTTGGCATATTACTGTTGGCTCAACAAATTCATCAAATACTTCTTTTTGATATGAGCTTTCTATAGCTGATATTGCAGAAGTAGCCTTGATTCCTTCTCCGTTTACGATTGCATCATATGCCTTTTGAACTCTGTTCCATCTCTTATCCCTATCCATTGCATAGAATCTACCAGAGATACTTGCAATTTTTCCTACACCTTTTTCTTTCATTTTTTCTTCAAGATTCATTATATAGCTTTCTCCTGAAGTAGGTGGTGTATCTCTTCCATCCATGAAGCAGTGTACATATACATTTTCAAAGTCTTTTCTTTTTGCTAGTTCTAATATTGCATATAAATGACGATTATGGCTATGTACTCCTCCATCAGATAATAAACCTAAAATGTGTAATTTAGAATTATGTTTTTTACAATTTTCTATTGCTTCTACTAATTCTGGATTGCTGAAGAAATCTCCATCTTCTATAGATTTTGTTATTCTTGTTAGTTCTTGGTATACAATTCTTCCTGCTCCAATATTAGTATGTCCAACTTCTGAATTTCCCATTTGACCATCTGGCAATCCAACATTTAGTCCACTGGTATACATTTTTGTAGTTGGGCATGTTTTCATTAGTTTATCTATATTAGGTGTATTGGCTAAAGTTACGGCATTTGCCTGTGTATTTTCGTTTATTCCAAATCCATCTAATATCATTAACATTGTAACTTTTTTGTCCATTTTCCTAGTCCTTTCTAAATTATAACTTCTAAATATATTTCTTAATTAGTTCCACGTGGCGAGGCTATATTTTATTCGAATACCTGTAGAATACAATATAGCCTTGCCAGAAAGATGGAACGGACTTATTATATAGAATTTATAATTTTACTTATTATAATTTACAATTTTAGCAAATTCTTCTGATTTTAAACTTGCTCCTCCTACTAGTCCTCCGTCTATGTCAGACATAGTAAATAGTTCTTTGGCATTTGAAGCTTTTACACTTCCACCATACTGTATTATAACTCTTTCTGATACCATTTGTCCATACATATTTGATATTTTGTTTCTTATTGATTTTATAGCATTGTTTGCATCTTCTGATGTAGCTGTTTTTCCTGTTCCTATTGCCCAGATTGGTTCATAAGCAATTATAGTATTTGCAACTTGCTCTTCTGTTAGACCTGCTAATGCTTTTTCTGTTTGAGAAGTTATTATCTCCTCTGCTTTTCCAGCTTCTCTTTCTTCTAGAGTTTCGCCTACACATACAATAGGTTTTAGTCCACACTTGAATGCTGATTTTAATTTTTTGTTTACAGTCTCATCTGTTTCTGCAAAATACTGTCTTCTTTCAGAGTGTCCTATTATTACATATTCTACTCCTATAGCTTTTAGCATTTGTCCAGAAACTTCTCCCGTATATGCACCACTTTCTTCCCAGTGCATATTTTGTGCGCCTATTTTTATATTTGTGTTTTGTGCAGTAAGTAAAGCATAAAACAAATCTGTATAGGGTACACAAAGTATTACTTCATTCTCAGTATCTTTTACAAGAGGTGTTAATTCATCTATAAATCTTATAGTAGCATCTGGTAGCATATTCATTTTCCAGTTTCCTGCAATTACTTTCTTTCTCATAAATTTTTCTCCTAACAAAGCGTGGACAGATGGGACACACCTTTTTGTCCACGCTTTAATACCATTATTTTATTTATATAAATTTTCTATCTTTGTGGACAGATAGAATTGTCCCCTTTGTCCACAGCTTTACCTTCTGTTTTTTCTTTTTCTGGCTTATCTGTTAAGCATGCAATTCCTGGTAATTCCTTACCTTCTAGTAACTCAAGTGAAGCTCCTCCACCTGTTGAAATATGTGTAAAGTTATCCTCTAAATGTAACTTTTTAATTGCTGCTACAGAATCTCCTCCACCTACTATAGATATAGATTTTGTAGCTGCTATTGCTTCTGCAACTTTTTCTGTTCCTATGCTAAACTTTTCTACTTCGCATATTCCAAGTGGTCCGTTCCAAAGTATTGTCTTTTTATCTTGTAATTCGTTTGCAAATGTTCTTGCTGTTTTTGGACCTATATCGCATCCTTGCCATCCAGCTGGAATTTCGTTTGAACTTACAACTTTATCTGGAGCTGTTTCTAAGAAGCTTATAAATGCTTTTTGTTTTGCTTTTTTGTCTAATTCTTCTTCTGGCTCTGGTTGTTTTGGTGCAACTACAGTATCTTCTGGAAGAACTATTTTTACACCTGCAATTTTTGCCTTGTTCATTATTTTTTTAGCTTCTTCTATTTTATCTTCTTCGCATAATGAATCTCCAATTTCATGTCCTTGTGCTTTTAAGAATGTATATGCCATTCCTCCACCAATTAAGATTTCATCTACTTTATCAAGTAAGTTTTCTATAACTCCTATTTTATCAGATACTTTTGCTCCACCTAATATTGCTACAAATGGCTTTTCTGGATTTTCTAGAGTTCCACTTAAGAACTTAACTTCTTTTTCCATTAAGAATCCTTCAACTGCTTCATCTACATGATGAGCAACCCCCTCTGTAGAGCTATGTGCTCTATGAGCTGCTCCAAAAGCATCATTTACATAGATTCCATCTGAAAGACTTGCAAGTTCCATTGCCATTGTATCATCATTTTGTTCTTCTCTTGGATCAAATCTTACATTTTCTAGTAGTGCAACATCTCCATCGCTTAAACTATTTGTAACACTTTTTGCACTTTTTCCTGTAGTATCACTTGCAAATTTAACATCTGTATCTAGTAAGTCTTTTAATTCTTCTGCTACTGGTTTTAAAGAAAATTCTTCTTTAACCTCTCCCTTTGGTCTTCCTAAGTGAGAACATAGTATAACTTTTGCTCCATGATCTCTTAAATATTCTATTGTTGGAAGTGCTGCTGTTATTCTTGTGTTATCTGTTATTTTTCCATCTTTTAAAGGCACATTAAAATCACATCTAACTAGTACTTTTTTTCCTTTAACATCAACATCTCTTACAGTTTTTTTATTCATAAATATCATCCTTTCTTAAATGTATCTCTTCAATTTATGAGAGGCTAGGATAATATTCAAAATATCTGAGAATATGGAATGGAATGTGATTTGAACATACTAATTCTTAAGAAATTTTTGTAGGGAATCTCGAATTTTTTGAGGGCGCTGCAAAAATTTCGTTAGAATTAGTGTAAAAATCAGCTTGACCGACATATTCGAAAATATTTTTAATATTATTCTAGCCTCTACTTTTATTCCAAACAAAATTACTACAATCTTTATTTATTTGCAATATACATAGTTAAATCAACTAATTTATTTGAGTAACCCCATTCGTTGTCATACCATGCAACTAATTTAACAAATGTATCTGTTAAAGCAATTCCTGCTGCTGCATCAAATATAGATGTATGTGGATCACTTATAAAGTCAGATGATACAACTGGTTCATCTGTATAAGCCATTATACCTTTCATTTCATTTTCACATGTTTTTTTAACTGCATTACATATTTCTTCATATGTTGCAGGTTTTGCTAAATTACATGTTAAGTCTACTACTGAAACATCTATAGTTGGTACTCTTAATGACATACCTGTTAATTTTCCATTTAATTCTGGAATAACTTTTCCAACTGCTTTTGCAGCTCCTGTTGTAGATGGTATGATGTTTGCAGCTGCTGCTCTACCACCTCTCCAATCTTTCTTAGATGCTCCATCAACTGTTTTTTGTGTTGCAGTTGTTGAGTGAACTGTTGTCATCAAACCATCTTTAATTCCAAAGTTATCGTTTATAACTTTTGCAAGTGGTGCTAAACAGTTTGTTGTACAAGATGCATTTGAAATAATGTTCATATCTGGTGTATATGTGTCATTATTAACTCCCATTACAAACATAGGTGCATCTTTAGATGGTGCAGAAATTATTACTTTCTTTGCCCCTGCATCTAAGTGTGCTTGTGCCTTTTCCATTGTTGTAAATACACCTGAACACTCTAATACATAGTCTACTCCATCTTTTCCCCAAGGAATATTCTTTGGGTCCATTTCATTATATACTTTTATTTCTTTTCCGTTTACTACTAATTTTCCTTCTTCGGCTGATATAGTTCCATTAAATCTTCCATGTACTGTGTCATATTTAACCATGTAAGCCATGTAATCTGCTGCAATAAATGGATCGTTTATAGCTACTATTTCAACTCCTTCTCTACTTAATGCTGCTTGGAATGCAAGTTTTCCTATTCTTCCAAAACCGTTAATACCAATTTTAATTGACATATAAATTCCTCCTATCTTTATGCTATAAATAGCACTTTGGTATAATTATTACCTAAACACTAACATTTTATATCAATTTTTCATATTTTTCAAGTATTTATTTATTATTTCACATTTATTTTACAATTAAAGCACAAAGAAGCACAATTAAGTTTACTACTTATTGTGCTTCTTTATTATAATTGAATATCATCTGTAATTTCTATTTCTTTAAATAAAAAGTTTTTTACCTTTTCTCCTGTTATTTCATAGAATAGAAAGTCGTGAACATTCTGTCCTGTAATTTCTTGTGTCCAAAAATCATGTACTTCTTGGAAAACTTTTTCTTGCTTTGGAGTTAATTCAAGAGATATATCTTGGCATAAGAAATTTCTTATTTTTGTCCATACACTTACTTCTGTTGGTAAATTATTTGAATTTACACGATTATCCATAATTTATTTCCTCCTTCGTGGTCTAAATAATAATTATTACTATATTTATACTACATTTTTTTTTATAAATCAAGTAAATTTTATTTGTATTTTCAAATTTTCAGTTTAAAAATTCTTGTAATGCTTTATTCCTAAGCTTTTTGGAAATTTGTTACATTTTCATTACATGTTTGTTACAAAAATGTTACATACGATTATATTTCCATTTGTCTTCCTAAAAATGTCGCTGCTGATTGTACAACCTTTTGTTCAACCTCAGACATCTTTGTTCCTTTGTCCTTTGCCAAAAGAATTACGGTTCCTATTGTATCTCCGTCTGATATTATGGGATATACTACTTGCGAATTAAATTTTCTTTCTCTATTATCATTTTTGGTAATGGGTACTGATATATCATTATTTTCTTTGCTAGTATATTTTTCTTTGTCTTCCATTATTTTTTCTAGTTCTTCACTTATGCCTTGCTCTAAAAATTCTTTTTTTGGTCCACCAGACACAGCAATTACTGTATCTCTATCTGTAATACACGCAATATGTCCAGTTGTCTTAGCAAGTGTTTCTGCATATTCAGTAGCAAATTCTGAAAGTTCACCTATAGGTGAATATTTTTTTAGTATAACTTCTCCCTCTTTATCAGTAAATATTTCTAAAGGATCTCCTTCTTTTATTCTTAAAGTTTTACGTATTTCTTTTGGTATAACTACTCTACCTAAATCATCTATTCTTCTTACAACACCTGTTGCTTTCATAATTTTCCTCCTTTTAAATTTTATGTCTATTCTTATTATTACAAAAGAGGAAAATTTTATTCAACTTTTTTTAATCGTGGACAAGAGGGACACTCCTTTTTGTCCACACTCACTATATTATCATAAATAGTAAATCATATAAAAAAATTAAAGTGTGGACAAAAAGGAGTGTCCCTCTTGTCCACGATTCATTACTCAGTAATTTCAACTTGCTCTACTTGGCTTCCTTGTTCTGTTTTATACTCCTTTATTACATTTCCAAGTTCGTCAGCAAAATCTTGAAGTATGACTAATTTTATTGTTGGTTGTTTTCCATCAATATAGTCGTCCATAACTTGTTTTAATTTTTTCAAATTTGGCAATTCATCTTGTAACTGTTCTCCAAATCTTTTTGCTCTATCCATAAGTTTTTCTTTTATTGTTACAATATCTTCATTGCTAGCACATGAAATTCTTTGGAACATTTGGAATACGTCATAATATTTAAATATTGGAACTTGCATACATTCTTTATCAAATTTTTCATAAAATTGTTCCATTTTCATTGGTATATACTTAAATACTTCTTCTGCCTTTTCTTTGTACATCTTGTCTTCTAGTTGTGCATTTATATTATTAAAATGATTTAGAATTTCTTCCATATCTTCGGACTTATCCTCTTCTATTGCTAAACTTGCAAGCTCCTCTTCTACATTAGGACAGTAGCTAGAAGTTAATGAAGATATATTCATTCCGTTTAAGAATACACTTTTTATTGTTCTCATATCATAATCTATAAGACCTTTTCTTACAAAGTGTGCAAAGTACGCAAATAGCTTTACTACATTTATAAGTTCTATTCTACCGTTTTTTACATCATCCAATACTTCAGTTACAACTCCACTAAATTGGTCATCAGATATTTTCCAGTATTCTTCTGTAAGTAGTCTCTTATAGCCTGGCAATTTGTCTGTATCTACCGTATTTATTATTGATTCCATGTCTCTTTTAAATACTTTCATGTCAAATATACGTGTACGCACATATAGTTCTATAAATTTGAAGAATCTATATTCAGCTTTAAAATTATAGTAGTAGTTATTATCAAATTCTTTTATATAGAATTGTCTGTTATCCATAAATACTCTTGAAGAAACAAGTATTGCTTTGTATTCTTCGTTATCATTGATATTTACAAATTTATCTTTTGTAATTTTACCCGCTTTAATTTCAAAAGATATTGCAATTGTAAATATTAGCATTGTTTGTAATACTCTATGATTTGTATTTGGATATGATTTATTTACTTCATCAAAAATTTTCTTGAAGTTAGTTAATGAGTGTTTTAAAATTCTAAGATTTCTAGTTCCACTTTTATTGAAAGTAGAAATAATAAGGTTTGTGTTTTCCCTTAAAAATCTAATTAAATCAGGACAATTTTCATATCTCATTAAAAGACCATTTATAATATACGTAAATTCTGGTGCATATTCAAAGGTTTCACCAATTAACTTTTCTTTAATTCTTTCATAGTCGTTTGCTTTATCAAAAACATATTCAATAGTATCACGAATTCTTTCAACCATTGGCTTGTCTGTTTTTATATTAAGCTTATTTTCCTTGTCTAAAAGATATGTTGCTATAAATGTTTTCATTTCTAAGTTACTATTTTTTAGTTTTGTAGATAGTTCTTTTTCATTACATATAATTATTGTTTTTATATGGTCATGTTCAACAAAATTATTGATATAACCTAAAATATCAATAACATCTACGTTTGCTCTCTCTAAGTCATCAAAGCATAGAACTTTATCGTCTGTAGAAAAGAATTGACCATAATCTATTCTATCTCCATTTTGTGTAACACCAAAAAAATTTGCCATATCAAGACCTGTTTTAGCATATTCTGGTATGTTTTTTACTCCACTTGCGTCCATAAACTTTTTTAAGTTTTTATCCATAAGTTGAGTTGTCTCAATAAATATTTTTTTACTTATTTCTTCTAGGTTTGATATACCATATAATGACATATATATTGCAGTATATCTCTTTCCATTTAATTGCATTGATTCTATTTTTGGCCTTATTTTATTATTCCAAAAATAGGTTTTTCCACTTCCCCATTCACCATTTATCATTATGGCATAATCTGTATAGTCTGATCTTATATAGTCTAAAATACTCTCAACTAAATCTTCCATTCGTTTCTCCTTTCTCTCTATCTAATCCTTTGCTAATGTCAATATGCCAAATTGCTTTACATTTGCTTTTAATATTTCTTTTTTACACGCTTCTATAGTAGCTCCGGTTGTATATATATCGTCAAAAATCAAAACCTTCTTATTGTATATTTTTTCTTTATTTATTAACTTATATACATCCTTTACATTATTTTTTCTATCTTCCTTGTTTAGGCTACTTTGAACTTTATTATTTTTTACTTTTTTTAAAACATCTGTAAAGATTTCAATTTCTGCTTTTTTAGCCAGTTCTTTTGCAATAAGTTCACTTTGGTTATAACCTCTTAGTGCTTTTTTCTTATTATGCATTGGAACTGGAATTATTATATCATAACTTTTTATAAAATCAAAAGCTTTTTTATTTTTTACAATAAATTCACAAAAAGTTTTGTATAAATACGATTTATTATTAAATTTGTATTGAATAATAAGTTTTCGTATTAGCTCTTTGTATTGAAATATATGTAATCTATCTATATCACTATTTATGCTCTTTATATTATTTACATCTATATTTTTATAATCATTATGGCATATTGCATATTTTTCTAAGATTTTTCCACATTTTTCGCACAAATATCCTTCTCCTAATTTACCACAAACTCCACAACTTGGTAAAAAAATATATTCGAGAGCTTTTTCTAAAAGATTCATTTCTTCCTCCTAAAATATTCCCCCGAATATCTATTTTTTATAAAAGACTTACATATTTATCATTTTAAAAGCCAATCCAGTATTTCTTTTTTTATTGTCATTGTTATTTATCATAAAGTCTATTATGTTTTTACTGCCTATAATAATTAGTAACTTTTTTGCTCTAGTCATACCTGTATAAAGCAAATTTCTTGTAAGTAACATTGGTGCAGTTTGTGAAATAGGCATTATTACTACATCAAATTCACTTCCGTTGTGCTTTATGAACAGTTATGGCATACGCATGCTCTATTTGTTCTAATTCAGTATATTGATACCAAACCTGCTTGTCGTCATCGAACTTGATTTTTACTTGCTTGTTAAAGTCATCTATTTTTTCTATTGTTCCAAACTCGCCGTTGAACACGCCACTTCCACTTTCAAAAATCGGTTCTTTACGCTCCCAATAAATATCATAGTTATTTTTAACTTGCATTATTCTATCGCCCTCTCTAAAAAGGCTATCTCCAAACTTTTTCTCCTTTTTTGTATCAGATAGTGGATTTACAGTATCTTGCAACAATTTATTTAATTCTTTTGTTCCCAATTCTCCCTTTTTAGTTGGAGTTATAATTTGTATGTTTTTAAAGAAATCATAATCGCCATAGCTTTTCAGCCTTTCTCCACTCAAAGATAAAACATTATATAAAATTTTATCTTTTTTAGTTTCATTTACAAAAAAGAAATCTTCTAAAAATCCTCCATTTTTATTTTCTTGCGTTGTTTCTTCATTTTCAAAATTGTTTATCTCCTCTTTAGTTATAAAGCCTTTGCCTTCATTTACTCTATGCGCATTTACAATAATTTTGCTCTTAGCAGCTTGTCTAAAGATTTTGTTAAGCCTTATTGTGGTTATTTTTTCAGATTCAATAATATCTTTTAAAACATTACCTGGTCCAACTGATGGCAACTGATCAATATCACCCACCAAAACTAGTTTAGTTCCTTTGTATAAAGCTTTGCACAAATAATTCATTAAAAACAAATCTACCATTGACATCTCATCTACAATTACTATATCTCCATCAATAGGTGCAACTGAAATATCCGAATTTATTCCTTGTGTTTCATCCGAAATCTTTCCTATCTCTAGCAATCTATGTAAAGTACTTGCCTCATTTCCTGTTGCTTCTGTCATTTTCTTAGCAGCTCTTCCCGTCGGAGCACAAAGCACAGGTTTCATTTCATTATGCTTAAATATATCTATTATGGTTTTTATTATTGTAGTCTTACCAGTACCAGGTCCGTCCAGTTATAACGCAAACATTATTATCATTTATTGCACTTATCGCTTCTATTTGCTTTTCTGATAGTTCTATACTAGATTTTTCTTCAAATAACTCTAACTCTTTCTCAAATCTATCTATTTTTTTAACATTTTTGTATTCGTCTAGCTCAATCAAACGCCTTGCCACATTCTCTTCTGCCTTATAGTATTGATATAAATATACCCACTCTTCTCCATCTCTTTCTTCAAGTACAATGTCTTCTTTTGCTTTTAAATTGATAATAGAGTCTTCTATATCATTTTCACTAACTCCAAGTAATTTTTTAACAAAGTCAATTAAACCTTCGTATCTAGTGCAACAGTGACCATTATATGTCATACGTATTAAAGCATGTTTAATACCACTTCTAATTCTTTTTTCATTATTATATTCGAACCCTAAATTAAGTGCCATCTTATCAATTTGCTCAAAATTAACTTTATTTACCAAATCCACTAAAATGTATGGATTACTCTCTATCTCATCAATTGCATTTACGCCAAGTGCTTTATAAATCTTCTCTGCGTTTTGTGGTCCTATGCCAAACTTGTCTAAAAAGCCGACTAGTTGCCAAACTTCCCAATTTTCTATAAATGTATTTGCTATCTCTATTGCTCTATCTTTTGTTATTCCTTTAATTTGTGCTAACTTAGCTGGCTCAAACTTAAACACATTTAAAGTATCCTCTCCAAAAGTTTCAACAATATTTCTTGCAGTGGCAGGTCCAATACCTTTAATTCCACAATTTGCCAAATAGCGTTCTAAAGCTTTTGTGGTTTGAGGCATCATTTTTTCAAAAGTATCTACCTTAAATTGTAAACCATACTCTTGATGTTCCACAAACTTTCCAAAAACTTTAAGAGTATCTCCTACATTTATAAACGGTAAATACCCAACTATAGTCATTTCATCATCCAAATCATCTATGCTATTAAACTCGTCAGTAATGCCAATTTGATCAGACATTTCTTTTTTATTTTTTTTAATTATATCTTTATCTAATTTTAAAACAGCTATACAATAGCTATTTAAATCGTTTTTATAAATTATTTCAATAACTTCACCTTGTAATTCCAATGTATGTACCTCTTTTTTGTCATGTTTGGGGACAGTCTCTTTTGCGACAAACTTGTCATGTTTAGGGACAGGTCTGTATGGGACAATGTTGTCATCTATGGGGACAGGTCTGTATTTTTAGCCTAAGCCTATCATTCTGTACGAATTATATCATAATATAGAATCATTTACAATGTTTAATTGACCTCTTTTATGTTATCAATTACTTCCTTGCATTCTTTCCAATTTACAACTTTTATCTCATCATAATCTTTGCTAAGTTTATTTAAAATTTTCATAGTATCATCAGTAGAATCCAAGTCTGTTACAATCACGTCTTTCACACAATCTTCTTTGCCATACATTATCCTAAAAAGTATAGTACGCAAGAATCCTTCTATTTTGTTTTCTTGATTTTTAGCAGCGATTATTATATAGATACCATCTGATTTTAAATTTGTATATGTACAAATATATATAATATTCTTAATAATTTCAAAAAGGCCATAAAGTGCAAGTGTCCATAATATCCCATTTAATATAAAATCAAGCATTATATTACCTCCAATTTATATTTGTTATATGATTTATCTAATTTACTACAATCAAATAATTATTGGTTATAATATAATATGTATTATATCTAATTTTAGTTAATCTTTTATCAGACCTGTCCCTTAATATGACATATATGTCTCAAATAGACCCGTCCCCAAAAGTGCCATTTGGCACTTTTGTGACAGGCACCTGAGTGCCAAAAAAAGAAGCAACATTATTGTTGCCCCCTTATATTTCATTCATCTTATACTAATTGTAATATAACTACTTCTGCTGCGTCTCCTCTTCTTTGTCCAAGTTTTAAGATTCTTGTGTATCCTCCAACTCTTCCTTCATATTTAGGAGCTATTTCGTTGAATAGTTTTGCAGTTAAGTCTATATTTTTTCCATCTTCATCTTTTACTTTATTTAATGTTTTCATCATTTTTCTTCTTGCACTTAATCTTGATGGCATATCTTTTTGTCTTTTTTCAGTAGTCTCTTCTCTAACTACTCTTAGATATTCTTTACCGTTTTTGCTTTTTACAAGCTCTGTTACTTTATTTCCCTTGCTATCTAGTTTTGCTTTTGAAACTTTTACATCAACTGTTTCAAAATTGTCCTTTTCTTTCATTGCTAGAGAAATTAAGCTATCAGCTATTGCTTTTACTTCTTTTGCTCTAGCTTCTGTTGTTTCTACTTTTCCGTGTAGAATTAAATCAGTAGTTAGAGTTCTTAGCATAGCTAATCTAATGTCAGTTGTTTTACCTAATTTTCTATTAGTTGCCACTTTATTTCCCTCCTCTTTATGGTTATTGCTTTATTCATCATCTCTTCTAAAATCTAATCCTAATGCATGAAGTTTGTTAGTTACTTCATCTAAAGATTTCTTTCCTAGGTTTCTAACTTTCATCATATCTGCTTCAGATTTGTTTGTTAAATCTTCAACAGTAGATATTCCTGCTCTTTTTAAGCAGTTAAATGATCTTACTGATAATTCAAGATCTTCTATTGACATTTCTAATACTCTTTCTTTCTTGTTTTCTTCTTTTTCAACCATTACTTGAGTATTTTTTGCTGTTTCTGATAAGTCTATAAATAACTCTAGATGTCCTGTCATAACCTTTGCAGCTAAACTTAATGCCTCATAAGGTTTTAAACTTCCATCTGTCCATACTTCTATTGTTAATTTATCATAATCTACTCTTTGTCCAACTCTTGTATTTTCAACAGAGTAATTTACTTTTTTAACTGGTGTATAGATTGAGTCTATTGGTAGAACGCCTATTGGTTGATCTGGTTTCTTGTTTTTCTCTGCGTTATTGTATCCTCTACCCATATCAGCTGTTAGTTCCATCTTTAGTGTTCCACCCTCTGAAACTGTTGCTATATGTAAATCTGGATTTAATATTTCTACTGTTCCATCTGTAATTATATCTCCTGCCTTTACTTCTCCAGGCTCTCTGACATCTATTCTTAATGTTTTTTCTTCATTCTTGTCTAATTTTAATCTAACATTTTTTAGATTTATAATAATTTCTGGAACATCTTCTACAACATTTGGTATTGTAGAAAACTCATGTAAAACACCTTCTATCTTTACACTTGTAATAGCACTTCCAGGAAGTGAAGATAGTAATATTCTTCTTAGCGAATTTCCTATTGTTATGCCATATCCTCTTTCTAATGGTTCACATACAAATTTTGCATAGTTACTATCATTATCAATTTCTAAGCATTTGATATTTGGTCTTTCAAATTCTATCATTTTTACCTCCTAATTTTTAGAAGTTAGAGGTTGGTAGTCAAATCTTTATTTAACTTTTACCCTACTTCATCATTTATTTAATTTTAGAAATTCTGCCTTTCTAATTTCTAAATTTTTTCATCTAACTTCTAGCTATTATTTAGAGTAAAGCTCTACTATTAAGTGCTCTTCTACTGGTAGATCAACTTCTTCTCTTTCTGCTAATCTAACAACTTTACCACTTAATTTTTCAGCATCTTTTTCAAGCCAAGCTGGAACTGGTCTTGCTATGTTTTCTTCCACATTAACTTTTATAGCTCCATTGTCTTTTCTAATTTCTCTTACAGAAACTACATCTCCTGCTTTTACTAAATATGATGGTATATCAACTTTATGTCCATTTACTTCAAAAGCACCATGTGTTATAAGCATTCTTGCTTGTGCTCTTGAACTTCCGAAACCTAATCTATATACTACATTATCTAATCTACTTTCTAATATTTGAAGTAATACTTCACCAGTAATGCCTTTTTCTGTTAAAGCCATTTCAAAGTATTTTCTAAATTGTTTTTCACTTACTCCATAGTAAGCTTTAGTTTTTTGTTTTTCTCTTAATTGTGTACCATATTCAGAAAGTTTTTTCTTCTTTTGACCATTTTGTCCTGGTGCATAATTTCTTCTTGAAATGCTACATTTGTCTGTATAACATCTTGAACCTTTTAAAAACAATTTTTGTCCTTCTCTACGGCAAATACGGCATTGTTCATCTTTATATCTTGCCATTTTTAATTTTCACCTTCCTATAAATTTTTTTAATTATACTCTACGTCTTTTTGGTGGTCTACAACCATTATGTGGTATTGGAGTTACATCCTTAATACTACTAATTTCTAATCCTGCTGATTGTAATGACCTAATTGCTGCTTCACGTCCAGAACCTGGTCCTTTAACATAAACTTCTACTGTTTTTAGTCCATGTTCCATTGCTGCTTTAGCTGCTGTTTCAGCTGCTTCTCCAGCTGCAAATGGTGTACTTTTTCTTGAACCTTTAAATCCAAGTTCTCCGGCACTTGCCCAAGATAATACATTACCTTGAGTATCGCTTATTGTAACTATTGTATTGTTAAAACTAGAATGAATATGAGCCATACCTTTTTCGATATTTTTTCTATCTCTTCTTCTAGTTACTTTTTTTGTTACATTTTTAGCCATTTTAGTTTTTCCTCCTTTTTAGAATTATTACTATTATGTAAAACTTTTTATTTTTTAATTTTTTAGAAAACTAATTTTCTTTTTATTCTTTGGTTTTAATTAAAATTTCAAAACAAATCAAAAGCTATTTTATTCTTTAATTTATTTTCATAATTCGAATTAGAAGCGAGTATAACAAGGCAACCGAGCAATTTTTTTTGAAACTATACGCATTGTATGTCGAAAAAAAATTATGCGATGGTTAACGCAGTTAGACGAAGCTTATAATTTGAATTTAAGCTTTTTTGCTTTTACTAACAAGCTTCCTAGGACCTTTTCTTGTACGAGCATTAGTTTTTGTTCTTTGTCCTCTAACAGGTAAGCCTTTTCTATGTCTTAATCCTCTGTAGCATCCTATTTCTGTTAATCTTTTAATATTTAAAGCAACTTCTCTACGTAAATCGCCTTCTACTTTATAACCTTCCATAGCTTTTCTTATTGCTGCTACTTGGTCATCTGTTAAATCTTTAACTCTTGTATCTGGATTTACATTTGCTGCTTTTAATATTTTTTGTGAGCTTGTTAAACCTATACCATATATATATGTTAATCCAATCTCAACTCTTTTTTCTCTAGGTAAATCAATTCCTGCTAAACGAGCCATAATTTTTTTAGCACCTCCACTTTGTTTTCTTTATTTAATTTTGGTTTGTTTGGACTTTATTAAAGGTGAAATGCACCAGCCTGCTACCACGCCAGTCTTTAATATGTTTTCAAACAATATATTAAACACAAATTCGATATATAACTGTTAGATTATACTCTAACAGTTACAGCCGCAATCTAATTTGTGTTATTAACAATTTAGGTAATTTTACTATCCTTGTCTTTGTTTGTGTTTAGGGTTTTCGCAAATAACTCTAATTACACCTTTTCTTTTAATTACTTTACATTTTTCGCATATTGGTTTTACTGATGGTCTTACTTTCATTTTTTACACCTCACTATTTTAGAATTATTTATATATGTTTGGGTTAATCTTTGTTTATTTAGCTCTCCATGTAATTCTTCCACGGTTTAAATCATAAGGAGATAATTCTACTTTAACTTTATCACCTGGTAGAATTTTAATATAATTCATTCTTAATTTTCCTGAAATATGAGCTAATATTTGATGTCCATTTTCAAGTTCTACTTTAAATGTAGTATTAGGTAATGTTTCAACAACAGTTCCTTCAACTTCTATAACATCCTCTTTTGACATGATTGTCCTCCATTTTTTATTTTTAGTCAATTATACTATTTTACATTAAATACCCATATAGTATATAACAAAATTAAACTAATGTCAAGACTTCTGGCTCTTTTTCTGTTATTAAAATAGTATTTTCATAGTGTGCTGCTAAGCTTCCATCTTGTGTAAGTATTGTCCATCCATCATAGTCTTGATATATATCTCTTGCTCCAGCTATAACCATTGGTTCTATAGCTAATGTCATTCCTGGTTCTAGCCTTACTCCTCTACCTGCTTTTCCATAGTTTGGTATACCTGGATCTTCATGCATTTCTCTGCCTATTCCATGGCCTTGAAATTCTCTTACTACATTATATCCGTTTTTTTCTACAAATTCGCCAATTGCATGTGATATATCTCCTATTCTGTTTCCTTTTACAGCATATTTAATTCCTTCAAAGAATGCTTTTTGAGTTACATCTACTAGTCTCTTGGCTTCTTCTGATGCCTTTCCTACTATAAAAGTTCTTGCAGCATCTCCATTAAAGCCATCTTTATATACAACTAGGTCTATGCTGACTACATCTCCATCTCTTATTACTTTTTTGTGTGATGGAATTCCATGAATTACTTCATCATTTATTGATATACATAAGTTTGCAGGAAATGGAGGTACACCTTTCATACCACTTGGATATCCCTTTTGAGCAGATATTCCTCCATTTTCTTTGATCACCTTCTCGGCAAACTTATCTAATTCCATGGTAGTCATGCCAGGTCTAATAACCTTCTCTATTTCTTTGTATACTAATCCTGTAACTCTACAAGCTTCCCTCATCAATTTAATTTCTTTTTCTGATTTTATAGTAACCACTTTTTCCTACTTCCTTTTATATTCCTCTAAAAAATTTTTTATATCTTTTACTGCAACATCAACATCTTTTGGATAAATTGTATAAAGTGCATTGTTTTTTCTATAAAAGTCTACTAAATCTTTAGAGTTTTGACGGTATATTGCAAGTCTTTTTGTGACTGTTTCTTTATTATCGTCATCCCTCTTTTTCAACTCTCCACCACAAATGTCACAGATACCTTCCTTTTTAGGTGGTTTTGTTTCTTTATTATATATTGCTCCACAAGATTTATTTGAACAGATAAGTCTATTAACAACTCTTCTTATAATTTCATCATCTGGAACATCTAGTTCTATAGCTACTCTTTTTGCATTAGGCTTATTCTCTTTTAAGAAATTCTTTAATGCTTCTGCCTGCATAGCTGTTCTAGGAAATCCATCAAGAATTGCTCCATTTTCAACATCTTTTTCTAATAATCTTGTTTTAACTGTTTCTATAACTACATCATCTGGAACTAATGCTCCACTTTCCATGTAGCTTTTTATTTTTTTTCCAAGTTCTGTTTCTCTACTTATTTGGTCTCTAAATATATCTCCAGTTGAAATATGTGTTAGTCCCAAATCTTTTGATAATATTTTTCCTATTGTTCCTTTTCCAGTACCTGGAGCTCCTAGCATTACTATGTACATTGTAATCACAACTCCTAATCTCATTAACTTAATTTTGTTATATATTTTTAATTTTTATAGACAAATAAATTCGTTCCATTTTTCTACATGTTGTACATCTTCATATTAAATTATTTTCATATTAAAATGTACAACATGCAATGGAACTTATTAAATGTCCTTATATATATTATTCTAAGAATCCCTTATAATGTCTCATTACTAATTGAGATTCTAATTGTTGTATTGTTTCTAACGCAACACCTACAACTATCAATATTGAAGTTCCTCCAAATGCTATGTTTATGTTTGGTATAAATCTTATAAGCATTGGAAGTATTGCGATTATTGCTAGGTATAAACCTCCAAACCAAGTTAACTTACTTATTATTGATGATAAGTAATCTGTTGTTGGTTTTCCTGCTCTTATTCCTGGTATAAATCCACCATTTTTCTTTATATTATTTGATACTTCTGCTGGATTAAATGTTGCATAAGTATAGAAAAATGTAAATCCTACTATTAGTAATAAGTATACAATCGCATTTGCTATTGTGTATCCCCAACCAACTGATGAAGTTGATGAAGCAATAGAAAAATTATATATTACATTCCAAAAACCAGTTTTGCTTGCTATATCTGGTATAAACATTTGAATAATCATTGCTGGAAATGTTAAGAATGATGATGCAAAGATTATTGGCATTACACCTGCCATAACTAATTTTAATGGTATATGTGTGTTTTGAGCTCCAACCATTTTTCTTCCAACTACTCTTTTTGAGTATTGTACAGGAACTCTTCTTTCAGCTTGTTGTACGAATATAACTGCTGCTACTAATATAATAGCGCCTATTATAATTCCTAAAGCTATCAATAGTCCTGTTGTTGAGAACGATCTTGTTATTGGGTTTTGAGAAACTATTGGCATTATCAAATCCCAAATTGACGTTACTGCACCAGGTAGTCCAGCTATAATACCTACAAATATTATTATTGAAATTCCATTTCCAATTCCTTTATTTGTAATTTCATCACCTAGCCACATAAGTAGAGCAGTACCAGCCATCAATGATATAACAACTGTTGCTCCTGTTATAAAGTTTGTTTCTAAGAATATGCCAGATGAACTATATGATAAGTATAATCCTAAACCTTCAATTAAAGCTAAGAATACAGTAAGAATTTTTGTATATTTATTAATTTTCTTTCTGCCTTCTTCTCCCCCCTCTTTAGTTAATCTTTCTAAAGCTGGGATTACCATGCTAAGTAATTGAATTACTATTGATGCTGTGATGTATGGGCTTATAGACATTGCAAAGATAGAGAATCTTGAGAAAGCTCCACCTGAGATTAAATCTATAAGAGCTGCCATACCGTTTGTTTCACCAAAAGCTTCACTTAATGCAAAAGTGTCAACTCCTGGAACTGTTATGTAACATCCTAATCTAAATATTACAATTAACAATAATGTATATAATAATTTTTTTCTGACATCAGGTGTTTTTAGTGCATTTTTAATAGTTTTAAACAACTAAATCACCTCAGCCTTTCCTCCTAAAGCTTCTATTTTTTCAATAGCTGCTTTAGTAAATCTTACAGCCTTAACTGTTAACTTTTTATCTAATTTGCCAGTTGCAAGTATTACTATTCCGTCATTTGCCTTGCTAATTATTCCGTCTTTAATTAAACTTTCAGCTGTAACTTCATTTGTTGTTGCTTTATTAAGCATTGTCAAAGTTACTTCAGTATAGTTCTTAGCATGGATATTTGTGAATCCTCTTTTTGGTAATCTTCTATATAATGGTGTTTGACCACCTTCAAAGCCTCTTCTTACTCCACCACCAGATCTTGCTTTTTGACCTTTATGACCTCTTCCTGAAGTTTTTCCTAAACCAGAACCAACTCCACGTCCAACTCTAGTTCTAGTTCTATTTTTTTGTGCTGGCTTTAATTCGTCTAATTTCATCTTGCTACTACACCTCCTATTTTTCTTGATTTATCCTATAAAATATCTTCTATTTTTTTTCCTCTTTTTTTAGCTACTGTTTCAACAGTTTGCATAGATTTTAAACCTTCTATTGTAGCATAAACAACATTTCTTGGATTATTTGTTCCAATTATTTTTGTTCTTATATTTCTATATCCTGCTAATTCTAGTACAGGTCTAACACTACCACCTGCTATGATTCCAGTACCTTCTTCAGCTGGTTTTAATAGTACGTTAGCACTTCCAAATTTTCCAACATATTCGTGTGGTATAGTTGTTCCTACTACTGGAACTGTTACTAAGTTCTTTTTAGCGTCTTCAATAGCTTTTTTGATAGCGTCTGGAACTTCGGCTGCTTTTCCATTACCTACACCAACGTGTCCATTTTCGTCACCAACAACAACTACTGCACTAAATCTAAAAGTTCTACCACCTTTAACAACCTTTGCAACTCTGTTAATAGCTACAACTTTTTCTTTTAATTCAGATGTATTTTCTGATTGCACTTTTCTTTCCTCCTTTTCTTTTTTAGAATTCAAGTCCGCCTTCTCTTGCAGCGTCTGCTAATTCCTTAATAACTCCGTGGTATACATATCCACCTCTATCAAAAACTACTGTTTTGATATTTTTTTCTAATGCTCTTTTAGCAATTAGACTTCCAACTTCTTTAGCTGCTTCTTTATTAGCATGTTTTGTTTTTACTTCTTTATCAATAGTAGAAGCTTGAGTTAAAGTAACTCCTTTAACATCATCTATTACTTGTACATATAAATTGCTATTGCTTCTAAATACACATAGTCTTGGACATTCAGCTGTTCCAGAAATTTTTCTACGTACTCTAGCATGTCTTCTTTGTCTTTCAGCTTTTCTATCTGTTTTTGTAATCATTATAAAATCTCCTTTCTAACTAATGTTTTTGCACTAGTTTATTTTTGATCTTCTTAACGAATTTTAATCAAAAACGAGTATTGCTAGGCGAACGAATAAAAATTTTTGAGATAGTACGAGTTGTACATCGAAAAAATTTTTATGAAGTTCAACAACGCAAGACGACGTTTTTCATTAAAATTATTTCTTACCTGCCTTACCCTCTTTACGTCTAATATGCTCTTCAGCATACTTAATACCTTTTCCTCTATATACTTCTGGTGGTCTCTTTGTTCTTACAACTGCTGCTGTTTGACCAACTAATTCTTTATCTATTCCTCTTACAGTGATGTGGTTTGCATCTGGAACATCAAAAGTAATTCCTGCTGGTGGATCCATCTCAACTGGATGAGAATATCCTAAGTTCATTACTAATTTATTTCCTTTCTTTTGAGCTCTGTAACCTACACCATTGATTTCTAGATCTCTTTTATATTCATGAACAACACCTTCAATCATGTTGTTAATTAATGTTCTTGTTAAACCATGTAAGCTCTTGTTAGCTGGTTCGTCATCACATCTTGTTACTATTAAAACTTTATCATTTAAAGTAACTGTCATATTTTTATGTAAGTCTTTTTCTAATGTTCCCTTTGGTCCTTTTACTGTTATGTGATGTCCATCTATTTTAACTTCTACACCTTCTGGTACATTGATAGGTTTGTTTCCTATTCTTGACATTTCTTATTTCCCTCCTTTTTGTATAAATTACCAAACGTAAGCTAGGACTTCTCCTCCTAGTCCTTCATTTCTTGCTTCTTTATCTGTTTTTATTCCTTTTGAAGTAGATATAAGAGCTATACCTAATCCATTTAATACTTTAGGTAATTCATCTTTAGATGCATATACTCTTAAACCTGGTTTACTTATTCTTTTTATTCCATCAATAACTCTTTTACCTTTTTCATCATATTTTAGAGTTATTCTTAATATTCCTTGACGAGAATCATCTATTTCTTCAAAAGATGCTATATATCCTTCTTTAAATAGGATATCTGCAATAGCTCTTTTCATATTTGATGCAGGAACATCAACTGTTTTATGTTTAGAACTATTTGCATTTCTTATTCTTGTTAACATATCTGCTATTGGATCTGTTGTATTCAATTTATTTTCCCTCCTTCTTTTAATTGGATTTACCAGCTAGCTTTCTTAACACCTGGTATCTCACCTTTATGAGCTAACTCTCTAAAGCATACACGGCAAATTCCAAATTTTCTGATATATGCGTGTGGTCTTCCACAAATTTTGCATCTATTATATTCTCTTGTTTTAAATTTTTGTGGTCTTTGTTGTTTTACTTTTAAAGATTTCTTTGCCATTTTTTTCTCCTTTCTTCTTTATAAAAATCTAATTAATTCTTAAATGGCATTCCAAGTAAAGTTAAAAGCTCTCTAGCTTCTTCGTCTGTTTTAGCTGTTGTAACGAAAATTATATCCATTCCTCTAATTTTGTCTATTTTATCATACTCAATTTCAGGGAATATTAGTTGTTCTTTAATTCCCATTGAATAATTTCCTCTACCATCAAATGAATTGCTTGAAACTCCTCTAAAGTCTCTAACTCTTGGAAGTGCTACATTGAATAGTTTATATGCAAAATCATACATTTTTCCTTTTCTTAATGTAACTTTACATCCCATATTTATTCCTTCTCTTATTTTGAAGGCTGCTATAGCTTTCTTAGCTTTTGTTATAATTGGTTTTTGACCAGTTATAATTGTAAGATCATTTATAGCATTTTCTAATGATTTAGGATTATCTTTTGTATCACCTAAACCTATATTTATAACTATTTTATCTAACTTTGGAACTTCCATAACTGATTTATAGTTAAATTTCTTCATCATTGCTGGTACAATTTCTTTTTCATATTGCTCTCTTAAAATTTCCATAAGTTTAAATAGTCCTCCTCTCTTTCATTATTTTAATTTTGCTCCACATTTTTGGCAAACACGTACTTTTTCATCTTTTTCTATTTTATATTGAACTCTTGTAGCCTTTCCACATTTTGGACATACTACATTTACTTTACTGCTATGAATAGCACACTCAACTGGAATAATTCCACTTTCTTCTCCTTGCTTTCTAGCTTTTACGTGTTTTTTTCTTATATTAACACCTTTTACTATTACTTTTTCTGTTTTTGGTATTACTTCTAAAACTTCACCAGTTTTTCCTTTATCGTTTCCTGATAAAACTTTAACTGTATCACCTTTCTTTATTCTCATTTATTTTTCACCTCTTCTTTCAAGTGAGATTTATTTGTTTTTATCTATTTCTACTAATCTTTCAAAGAAACAAGTAGTGCTAGGAAAAATTAATTTCAAAACCGGAGGTGTGCTTTTTGCTACACACGAGGATTTTGGGATTAATTTTGACAACGCAATACGAAGTTTATTTGGAAGATTATAATACTTCTGGGGCAAGAGAAAGTATCTTCATATAATCCTTTTCCCTTAATTCTCTTGCAACAGGTCCAAATATACGAGTTCCTCTTGGTGTTCCATCATCTCTTATTATAACTGCTGCATTTTCATCAAATCTTACATAAGAACCATCTGCTCTTCTTGTAGGCTTTTTAGTTCTTACAACAACAGCTTTAACAACGTCACCTTTTTTTACAACTCCACCTGGTATAGCTGTTTTTACAGAAGCTACTATTATGTCACCAATTCTGGCATATTTTCTATATGATCCACCTAAACATCTGATACACATAATTTCTTTTGCGCCTGTATTATCAGCTACTTTTAATATAGATTGTTGTTGTACCATCTTATTTTTTCCTCCTTACTATTTAATTACTGCCTTCTCTAATATTTCAACTACTCTCCATCTTTTATCTTTTGATAGAGGTCTAGTTTCCATTACTCTTACTTTATCTCCAACTTGGCATTCATTTTTTTCATCATGAGCTTTTAATTTATATGTTCTTTTTTGAACTTTACCATATGTTTTATGTTTTTCGTTCATTTGAACAGATACAACTACTGTTTTATCCATTTTGTCTGATGAAACGATACCAACCATTTCTTTACGAAGATTTCTTGCTTCCATGTTAAATCTCCTTTCTTAATTATTTATTTTCTGCTAATTTTCTTTCAGTTAAAACTGTTTTTATTCTAGCTATGTCTTTCTTAACTTCTTTTATTTTCATAGGATTATCTAATCCATGAGTTGCTAAGTTAAATCTTAGTTTAAATAACTCTGATTTTAATTCTCCTAATTCTTTTTCTAAGTCAGGTGAAGACATTTCTTTTATTTTATTTATCTTCATCTATTTCACCACCTATTTCAGTTTCCTTTTGTACAAATTTGCACTTTACAGATAGTTTGTTTGCAGCAAGTCTTAAAGCTTCTTTTGCAACGTCTTCTGTAACGTCTGCAAGTTCAAACAATATTCTACCTGGTTTTACATTTGCTACCCAAAATTCAACAGCACCTTTACCTTTACCCATACGAGTACCAATAGGTTTTCTTGTAATTGGTTTGTCTGGGAATATTTTTATCCAAACTTTACCACCTCTTTTAATGTAACGTGTCATTGCAACACGGGCAGCCTCTATTTGGTTTGATGTAATTTGGCCAGCTTCTAAAGCTTGTAATCCATATAATCCATCTGTTACTCTATTTCCTCTTGTAGCTTTTCCTCTATTTCTACCTTTTTGTTGTTTTCTATATTTTGTTCTTTTTGGTATTAATGGCATTATTTGTCTCCTCCTTCCACTACTTTCTTTTTAGTAGGAAGAACTTCTCCTTTATATATCCAAACTTTTACACCGATTTTTCCATATGTTGTATCTGCTTCTGCAAATCCATAATCTATATCAGCTCTTAAAGTTTGAAGTGGAATAGTTCCTTCTTTATAGAATTCAGTTCTAGCCATATCTGCTCCACCTAATCTACCAGATACTGCAGTTTTTATTCCTAAAGCACCTGCTTTCATAGTTTTTTGCATACATTGTTTCATAGCTCTTCTGAAAGATATTCTTCTTTCTAGTTGTCCTGCTATATTTTCTGCAACTAATTGAGCATCTAAGTCTATATTTTTAACCTCAACTATATTTAAGTTTACTTCTTTCTTTATCATTTTTTCAAGCTCTGCTTTTAAGCTTTCAGCTAAGTTTCCACCTTTTCCTATTATAATTCCTGGTTTAGCTGCATAAACATTCACTTTAACGAATTTAGCTGTTCTTTCAATCTCTATTTTAGAAATTCCAGCTGCATATAATTTTTTCTTAACATACACACGGATTTTATGATCTTCAACTAGGTAATCTCCAAAATCTTTTTTGTCTGCATACCATTTAGAATTCCAGTCTTTTATAACACCAACTCTTAATCCATGTGGATCCATTTTTTGTCCCATTTTGTAAATGTCCTCCTTTCCTTTCTACTAATCTCTCTCTTTTAATATTATTGTTACATGGCTTGTTCTTTTTCTAATTCTAACTGCTGAACCTTTTGCTGCAGGTCTTATTCTTTTTAATGTTGGACCTTGGTTTGCAAATATATCAGCAACATATAATTTTTCATGAGCCATGTGATGGTTATTTTCAGCATTTGCTATAGCTGATTTTAATAATTTTTCTAACATTTCTGATGAAGCTTTTGGTGTGTATTTTAAAATTGCTAAAGCTTCATTTATATCTTTACCTTTAATTAAATCTGCTACAATTTTAACTTTTCTTGAAGAAATTCTAGCATATTTAAGAGTAGCTTCTGCTTGTGGTATTATTTCTTGCTTTGCTTCCACTTCTCATTCCCTCCTTAATTTATTATCTCTATCTTACTTTGTTGTTGTAGTTGTTTTCTCTCCTGAATGTCCTTTAAATGTTCTTGTTGGTGCAAACTCACCTAATTTATGTCCTATCATTTCTTCTGAAATATATACTGGTACATGTTTTCTTCCATCATGTACAGCTATTGTATGTCCAACCATTTGTGGATATATTGTAGAAGCTCTAGACCATGTCTTTATTACTTCTTTTTTTCCACTTTCATTCATTGCTTCAATTCTTTTTAAAAGTTCTGGTGCAACAAATGGAGCTTTTTTGCTTGATCTTGACATTTAACTATTCCTCCTTTATAAGATTTTACTTTCTTCTCTTAACCATAAATTTATCTGTTCTATTATTTTTCTTTCTTGTCTTATATCCAAGTGCTGGTTTACCCCAAGGTGTCATTGGTCCTGCGTGTCCAACTGGAGCTCTACCTTCACCACCACCATGTGGGTGATCTACTGGGTTCATAACAGAACCTCTTACTGTTGGTCTCCATCCCATATGTCTTTTTCTACCAGCTTTACCAAGTTTAACATTTTCATGTTCTTGGTTTCCAACTGTACCTACTGTAGCTTTACATACAGACATTACAAGTCTCATTTCTCCTGATGGTAATCTTACATGAGCATATTTTCCTTCCTTAGCCATTAATTGTGCTTCTTGTCCGGCTGCTCTTACTAATTTTCCACCTTGACCTGGATTTAATTCTATATTGTGAATCATAGTACCAACTGGTATATTCTCGATTCTCATACAATTTCCTGGTTTAATATCTGCTTTATCTCCAGATATTACTGTTGCACCATCTGTTAATCCTACTGGTGCTAATATATATGCCTTTTCTCCATCTTCATATTGAATTAAAGCTATATTTGCACTTCTGTTTGGATCATATTCTATACCAATTACTGTTGCTGGCATATCAACTTTATTTCTTTTAAAATCAATTATTCTATATTTTTGTCTATTTCCTCCACCTTGATGTCTAACTGTGATTTTACCTTGTGCATTTCTTCCTGCTTTTTCTTTCTTTGTTGTTATTAAAGATTTTTCAGGAGTTTTTTTAGTAATTTCACTGTAATCTAAAACTGTCATGTTTCTTCTTGATGGTGTATAGGCTTTGAAATGTTTCATTCCCATTTTTTTCTCCTCTCTCGAATTTATGAAAAACTTCGTCTTACGTTGTCAATCTTCGCAAATGTTTCCTCGATATACACTTGTATTATCTCGTCAACATTATGCTCGATTTCCTAGTAATACTCGTTTTTGCTAAATTCTCTACTTTCTTAATAAATTTACGGATTTTTTCCTGCTCCGTATTGCAGATAAAATTTATTTTCCGGGTTATTTCCCGATAGTTTTTTACAATTATGAAACGGATTTAAATCACGCCGTCTTTTAACTCCACTTTCCTAAGACAAATCAAAAATGGTAGATTGCTGGGAAAACAAGTAAAAATTTTTGAGATAGTACTTTGTGTACATCGAAAAAATTTTTATGAAGTTTGACAACGCAAGATGCCGTTTTTCATTTGTCTTACGCTCCCATAAATTCATCAATAGAATCCTTATACTTCTTACTTAATTTAACTTCTTTTCCACCTTTAGCGATGTAAGATTTTTCAGAAGCATTTGTATCTATTGTAACGATTGCTTTTTTCCAGTCAGATGTTTTTCCAACATTTCTTCCAACTCTTTTTTCTTTTCCTTTAACCATTACTGTATT
>CALXPW010000005.1 GCA_944390365.1 uncultured Clostridia bacterium
TTGTTGAAAAAAAGTGATGAAACCCTTAAAAATACAGGGGTGTAACTAAATAAAATATACATTTAGTTGACACTACCAAGAAAAGATTGGAGGAAAAATAAATGAAAATTTTAGGAGAGAAAAGTCTATCGTCAAAAGTAGAAAATGGATTAAAAATCTTATTTTTAGTAATTGTATTACTAGATGTAACTACACTTGGAATTGCAGGTATTGCAATATTTTCAGAATTTAATAGCTTTTCTGTTAGAGAAAACTATTTAACAAGAATTGTTCTAGAAGCAATAATTAGTGTAGTGTTTCTTTTAACAGGAATTGTTGCATTATTTATTATTCATCAATTTATTAAAATATTTAAAAATTTAAAAGAAAACAAGCTATTTGAAAAGGAAAATGCAAAAGCCTTAAACAAAATTTGTACTATGTCGATAGTTATAGGGAGTTTATACTTAACTTGCCTAGTAGGAGTTAGTATCCTTTTAGAATATTTTAATACAATAGACTTTTTAAGTAGTCTCTTAATAAAAGTACTAATTCTAGTATTCGCAGTCGCATTTTTAATATTCGGAATTGGAATTAAAATTCTAAACTATATATACATAAAAGCGATTGAATATAAAGAAGAAAACGATTTTACAATTTAGTATAGCAAGCAATTAGGAATAAGCTTATTTGGTTATAAATTTACAAAGAGCCATAGAATTATGTAAACACTTTTACAAAATAAGCCCGTCCCCAATTGTAAAAAAATAAGAGAGAAAGGATGAAAAACAGTGCCAATTATTGTTAATGTAGATGTAATGCTAGCTAAGAGAAAGATGTCTTCTGGTGAGCTTGCAGAAAAAGTTGGAATAACCCCTGCTAATCTTTCAATATTAAAAACAAATAAAGCAAAAGCAATAAGATTTTCTACATTAGAAAAGATATGCGAGGTTTTAGATTGTAAACCGGGGGACATATTGGATTATGAAAAGTAACTAAGAAAAGGGAACAGTCCTCAATTTCTAAATTAAAAAAGAAAGGAATGTAATACCATGGAAATTATAAGTAGTACTATACTTGCCATAATACAATCAATTTTGTTTTATGGTAAAGAGATAGGAATTTCAATGTTAATATTTTCTATTATAGGAAATGGCTTAATAAGCTACATCCTTATTAGAAAAAACAGAATAAAGAACAAAAAAGGATTTTTCTTGATATTACCAATAATATTATTAAGTAGTACATATTTTATTTTTGCAAATACAACATTTTATATAGCTAATATTTTTATAATAATAATATTAAACCTAATGATGTATGCAATAGCAATAACACCAAAAAACTATTTGAGAGGTTATATAGTCAATTCATTTGAATTGCTAAAAAATGCAATTACAGGTTGCAAAGAAGGGATAGATTACACAAAAGAGAAATCAAAAGAAAATATAAAAATTCAGAATAAAATAGAAAAAGATAATGTTAAAAAAATAGCTATTTCGCTATTGATAGTATTTGCAGTTGTAGGAGTTGTTATAGGTCTATTTATTTCTGCAGATAGCATATTTGCAAATATATTTGAAAATATTGCAAATGTATTTAAGAATATAAACATAAGTAGTACATTAAAATTTGTAATAAGACTAGTACTAATAGTTGTTGCGTATATTCTAATTTTAAGTTTTATTCTAAAACTAAACAAAGAATATAATTATCAAGCAAAAGAACTAAAAACTAACAACAATAAATATGCTTTTACAATAAAACTACTTTTAATAGCACTAAATATAGTATACTTAGTATTCTGTTTTATTCAAATAGAATCACTATTTGCAAAAATAAATATTGATACAGATTTTAATTATGCAAGCTATGCAAGAACAGGATTTTTCCAACTTATGTTTGTTTCATTTATAAATTTTGCAGTTATATTATTATCAAACAAATTTAATGAAAACAAAGAGAAAAGCATAAAAATACTAAATCTATTTTTAGTAATATTTACAATAATTATAGCTATATCATCAATGTATAGAATGTATATGTATCAAATGGAATTTGGGTTAACTTACCTAAGGATGTTCGCATACATTATACTAATTACCGAAATATTAACTTTTGTACCAATAACAATCTATATTTTTTACGAGAAATTCGACTTTATGAAATGTAGCTTTGTTATATGGATATGCATTTATTGTGCAATTAACTTTATAAATATAGAAAAAATAATAGTAGATACAAATGTAAACAGAGCTTCTAGTACAAGAGGTATAGATTATGAATACATTTGTAGCATCGCAAGTGAAGACAGTTTTGATATATTAGAGGCAGAACTACAAAAGGATAATTTGAATGCATTAGATGAATTAAGACTAACTAGAACATTGCTAACGCTTGCAAATGAATCAAGAGAAATGGATTGGCAAGAATTTAATATATCAAAATGGAGAGTAAATGAGAAGAATGTTAATATTGATTTGTTAGAAAAAGAAATAGGAGATTTAGATGATGATGCTAAGGAAGAAGAACTTAGACAAAGAAGAGAGGCAGAAGAAGAGGCTGAAAGGGCAAGAGAAGAAGAAAAATCTAGCAGACTTGCTAAAGAAAAATTAGAAATTTCAGAAGATTCTATAAAATGTGTGTATAAAAATATCATAAGCGAGAATGAAGCATATGTAGTAGAGGTAACAGGATATTCGACAGGAACTGAACAATGGACTATTGGAAAAATTACTGATAATGGTACAAAATACAAAGAAATGAATTCATTTGCTATTGCTCCAACTAGTGAAATAGAATTCTTTGAAGGTGGATTAGGATTTTTAGAAAAATCAGATAGTATTTATTCTGCAAGTTCTGATTTGTTAGTAACACGTGACTCTGGTAAAACGTTTGATAAAATAGAATTCCCAGAAGGAGAGTTTACCCTATCAGATCCAGAGGGAAAAGCTTGGGAAGAATGTTATGACTATTTTTATTTACCAACTAGAGAAAAAGATGGCACCTTAACAGTATTAGTTTCAGGTGGATATGAAGGTGGATACAATGGTGGCAAGACACGCGCTAAATATGTTTCAAAAGATGATGGCTACACTTGGGAGTTTGTAGGAGAAGTATGGAAAGAGTAGAAAAAATCCAACAAAAGCTTAAGTTAAAAGTGTCTAAATAGTAGATTAGAAAATAAGGGGAGGAATTGTTATGAAGAGAAGTACAAAAGTTATTATATTTATAATTGTTTTATTAGTTGTTATAGGTGCTTTTGCATTTTATTTACTTACACAATACAATAAATACACTTTAACAATAATGGAAATAAATGGAGACAATATTATGGCAAAAGGACCAATAGCACTTAAATATACTTTCAATGCAGATGACGAAGTAGTTAAAAATGTTAATGGTGAAGAAATAGATGCTACCAAATTGAAAGTAGGAGATATGGTGATTGTTGATAGTTATGCTTACTGTATTAGTACAGTAACAAAAATCGACAATAATGGAATTACCATTGATGTGCCAAATTACTTTGGATTTTCAGTAGGAAACGCCAAAATTAAAGATGTAAACGGAAACAACATTACTGTTTCTAATTTAGTAGAGGGGAATATTATTGAAGTAATATCTAAAAAAGATAACCCAATAAGAAAACCAGATGTAGCATATTATCCTAATTACATACCTAATGTAAAACAAATAAAAGTAATAAAAGAAGAAAACAATATGTTATTGAGTCTACGTGGCGTGGTAATGGAAGTTTATGAAAATAGTTTAAGTGTAATGGGGATAGAAGCTGGTAATGAACCGGGTACTCTATATAGCGTGAGCTTTGCCGAAGACGGAAATATTGGATTTAAACAAGGTCAAGAAGTGCTAATATACTTTGATGGGATGATTTTGACAACATATCCAGAACAAATACATAATGTCGGAAAAATAGAAATTGTATCGGAACAAAGCGAGGTTGAAATACCGGACGATGTAACAAGATATTATAATAATACACAAGATAAGGTAGATGTAAATGTAACAGATTTAACTACAGAAGGAGTTACTATAACAATAACTGACACAAACGAATTACCTTATGAATACACAAACGATTATAAACTAGAAAAAGAAGTAAAAAATGAGGAATATACAGGGCAAGGACAATATATCGGAGAAGCAACAGACAACTCTGTTCCGGGCTACACTGGAACTGGATTAGAATATATTTGGGAAGAAATGAATAAGAATCCAGATGTTAATATAGAAGATACCATAGAAGATTTAGTATTTAATTTACCAAATATGACAGAATATGAGCATTATACTGTAATAGGAAAGAAAATTTATTGGACAAATTTATATGGAGAGCTTACAGACGGGAAATACAGACTAATATTTTCTGGTAAGGGCTCATTTCCGATTTTAATAGAGTTTTCTGTAAATAATGGAGAGGCAAAGATGATAAGCAAGGAATTGGGAATGTAAATAGAATTTATAGGTAAGCATTAGATATTTAAAGGATAGAAACATAGATTTCTATCCTTTTTGTGCATAAAGAATTAAATTGTAATAGTATAAAATGTCGAAATTTGGCATACGAAAAAGAATCTTGACAGATTATATGGAGGTAGATATAATAGAGATACCAAAAATATATGAGTTAAAAAATACAGATAAATATAGTAAAGCAATAGAATGGTTATATTTTTTGGAAAATCCTGAATCAGAAAGGGTGAAAAGTATAATGAAAGAAAACGAGGGAATACAAGAAGCAAGAGAAAAGTTAGAAGAAATAAGTAATGACGAAATAATGCAAAGATTAGCAGATTGGCAAGAATCAGCAGAACACGAAGAAGCAGCTGTGCGCAATATGGGCTATAGAGAAGGAAAAGAAGAAAGCAAAATAGAGATAGCAAAGAAAATGAAAGAAAAGAATATAGATATTAGCACAATAGTAGAATTAACAGGGCTAACTGAGGAACAAATTAAAGTAATATAAAACTATAACGAAAAAACAAATGTATAATTATAGTGTAGAACTATATTTTATGCACTTGTTTTTTTGTGCATAATAAGAATAACATAAATTTGAACTCTGATAAAATAACCAAAAAAATTTTCAAAAACATATTGACTTAGAGCGAACTCTAGGTGTTATATAATAGATGTATTAAAATCTCTTCTATAATATAATCAACAAAGAAAAAAGTAAAAACAATATAAGATATATAGAACTGAAAAAAGCAAGGAAGTGATGAAAAATGACAATATCAGAAGTTAGCAAAAAATACAACTTAACACAGGACACAATAAGATACTACGAAAAAATCGGACTTTTGCCAAAAGTGCCTAGAAGCAAAAACGGAATAAGAGATTTTGACGAAGAAGCGTGCAACTGGATAGAGTTTATAAAATGTATGAGAAATGCTGGAATGGAAATCGAAATACTAATTAAATATGTTAATTTATTTAGACAAGGTGAAAGTACTGTAAAAGAAAGACGACAATTACTTGAAGAACAAAAATCAAAGCTTTTAGAGAAACAAAAAAGCATTAACGAAACATTGGATAGACTAAATTATAAAATAAAACTATATGATGAAATCGAAGCAGGAACTAGAAAAGATTTTACAGAAAAGATATAAAACCTAAAATTTAGGCTATTATATTATTAGTTTATAATTATTTATTATAATAAAGATAAATTAAAGAGAAAGGAAGATGTATTATGGAAAAGTCTAAAGTATATTTTACTAAAGAAATAACACCAGAGAGTGTTGTAAAAATGTATGAAACATTAGGAGTTAAACTACCTGGAAAGGTGGCAGTTAAGTTACATTCAGGGGAGCAAGGAAACCAAAACTATATTAGACCAGAGTTTGTTAAAGCTATTGTAGAAAAGGTTAATGGTACAGTTGTAGAATGTAATACTGCTTATGATGGAGCAAGAAATTATACAGATAAACACAAAAAGCTAATGGAAGACCATGGATGGACAAAATATTTTGATGTGGATATTATGGATGCAGAAGGACCAGATTTAGTATTAGACATACCAAATGGAAAAATATTGAAAGAGAATTTTGTTGGAAAAGATATGGCAAAATATGATTCAATGCTTGTACTATCACACTTTAAAGGACATCCAATGGGTGGATACGGTGGAGCATTAAAACAATTATCAATTGGTTGTGCGTCATCAGAGGGAAAATCTTGGATACATTCTGCAGGACAATCTAAAGATCAAACTAAAATATGGGGAAACTTGCCAGAACAAGACAGATTCTTAGAGTCAATGGCAGACGCAGCATCAAGTGTAGTTAAACATTTCGGAAAGAACATTGTATTTATAAATGTAATGGTTAATTTATCTGTTGATTGCGATTGTTGTGCAGTCGCAGAAGACCCTTGTATGAAAGACATTGGTATTTTAGCAAGTACAGACCCAATAGCTATAGATCAAGCTTGTATAGATTTAGTATATAATTCAAAAGACCCAGGCAGAGACCATTTTGTAGCTAGAGTAGAAAGACAACATGGTATTCATACTATAGAAGCAGCTGCTGAGCTTGGATTTGGTACAAGAGAATATGAACTTATAAAAATAGACTAAAAAATAGGTAAGGAGCTTTGTATATATGAAAACATTATATTTCGATTGCTCAAGTGGAATTAGTGGAAATATGACACTTGGAGCATTACTAGAAATTGTTGGAGATGACAATTATCTATTACAAGAACTAAAAAAATTAAATGTAGATGGATATAAAATAGAAATATCGAATAAAGTAAAAAATGGAATTACAGGGAAGTATGTTGATGTAATATTAGACGACGAGCATCATCACGAGCACGAGCATGAGCATATTCATGAACATAGTCACGAGCACGAACATGAGCACGAACATCACCATAGCCACAGAAACTTAAATGATGTAAATGAAATAATAGACAAAAGTTCAATAGATGAAAAATCTAAAGACTTGGCTAAAAGAATATTCTTAAGAGTTGCAAAGGCTGAATCGAAAGTGCACAATAAGCCACTAGAAGAAGTGCATTTCCACGAAGTAGGTGCAATAGACTCAATAGTAGATATAGTCGGAACAGCAATCTTAATAAATAAAATAAATCCAGACAAAATTTTATCTAGTGTGGTTAATGATGGATACGGATTTATAGAATGTGCACACGGAACAATGGCAGTACCAGTACCTGCTACAACTGAAATATTTGCAAATTCTAATGTGAAATTCAGACAAATAGATGTAGACACAGAACTTGTAACACCAACAGGTGCAGCAATAATAGCAGAACTTGCAGAAGACTTTACTACACTACCAGCAATGGTAACAAGAAAGATTGGCTGGGGTGCAGGATATAAAGACTTGAAAATACCAAATGTGCTTAAAGTATATTATGGAGATATGGACAAGCCAAACGAAAATTTTGTAGTAATGGAAACAAACATAGATGACTGTAGTGGAGAAATATTAGGTCACACAGAAGAACTACTATTTAAAGCTGGAGCATTAGATGTATTCTTTACACCAATCTTTATGAAAAAGAATAGACCTGCATATAGAATGACAGTTGCATGCAGAAAAGAAGATATGTTAAATTTGCAAAAAATAATATTTAGAGAAACTACAACAATAGGAATAAGATATAGAACAGAATTTAGAACAGAACTTGAAAGAGAAAACACAGAGGTAGATACAAAATACGGCAAAATTAAAGTTAAGAAAGTAGAAAACAATGGAGAAACTTATATATATCCTGAATATGAAAGTTTGAAAGAAGTTGCAAGTAAGAATAATGTTCCTTTAAAAGAGTTGTATAAGTTAGAAGAATTGAATTAAGAAATTTTTTAACAGTTAATGCATAGAGATAAATAATCTATTTTTTATTTTTATTTCCGACCCACAACAGCGTACAAAATGTAAAACTTTGTTTAACATTTTGTAAACTTGTTGGTCCCCACCTTAAGTCGTAAATTAAAAATAAAAAAATAGATTATTTATCTCAGAATATAGCAGAATATAACAAAATATAGCAAATCAAAGGAGTTTTAACCAATGGAAATTAAAGAAATTTTACAAGAGTTACGCGAAAATAAAATTAGTGTAGAGGAAGCAGAAAAGGAAATAAAGAATAATCAGTTTGAAAGTATTGATGACTATGCTAAAATTGACCATAATAGAAAAGAAAGAGCAGGCGCTTCCGAAGTTGTTTTTTGCCAAGGCAAGAAAGATGAATTTTTAGTAAATATATTTAAAAGCATATATAATGAAGCAGGAGAAGTGCTTGGAACAAGAGCAAGCAAAGAACAGTATGAACTAGTAAAGAAAGCTTTTTCGGAATTGAACTCTTTGAAAGGAAATGGCTTACAAGAAAATAGCTCAAAAGTAGATGGCTTAAAAACAGGTAATGATGGTAAAAATTTAAATGTTAGTGGCATAGAAGTAAAATATAGTGAGATTTCTAGAATTCTAAAAATAGAGAAGAACAAAGAAAAAATAGGTAATATTGCTATATGCACTGGTGGAACTGCAGATATACCTGTTACAGAAGAGGCAGCCGAAACAGCAGAGTTCTTTGGCAATTATGTGGAAAGAATATATGATGTTGGTGTGGCTGGAATTCATAGAATTTTGTCACAAAGAGATAAGCTAGAAAAAGCAAATTGCATAATTGTAATTGCAGGAATGGAGGGAGCATTAGCCTCTGTAGTTGGTGGTATGTCAAAAGTTCCTGTAATTGCAGTTCCAACTTCTGTTGGATATGGTGCAAATTTCGGAGGCTTAGCAGCACTCTTAAGTATGATAAATTCGTGTAGTAATTGCATTAGTGTAGTTAATATAGACAATGGATATGGAGCTGGATATATTGCAAGTCAAATAAATAGATTGGCGTGTGGTAAAAAGTAATGTTTTATCTCATGAGTACTGTTCAAAAAAAGTATTTCAAATATGTCGGTCCAGATGATTTTCGTAGAAATTCTATGAGAAATTTTGGCAGCGCCCTCAAAGGAATTTGAGATTCCCTACCAAAATTTTCTTAGAATTTCTTCACTCAAATCACTCTCCATTCCATATTTTTATACTTTTTTTGAACAGTACTCCTGGACAGAAATAAAAACAATTAGACATATAATATAAAAAAGGAGCAATTTTAAAAAATGTTGGATGAGTTAGAAAATGAATTAAAAAAGCTAAAAAGGGTTGTAGTTTGCTATTCTGGTGGAATTGATTCTAGCTTTTTGCTATATTTTGCAAATAAGGTCTTAGGCAAGGAAAATGTGCTTGGAATTATTGCAAATGGACAAATGGTTGCAAGAAGTGATTATGAAGAAGCTATTAAATTTGCCCAAGAAAACAACTTTAATTTAGCAGAAATTTCATATAATGCACTTGAAGTAGAAGACTTTAAAAACAATACTAAAAATAGATGTTATAGTTGCAAAAAGAATTTAATGACAAAAATTAAGGAAGAAGCAAATAAGCAAGGGTATATCAATGTGCTAGATGGTAAAAATGTTGATGATACAAAAGTGTTTAGACCAGGAAATAAAGCCACACAAGAATTAGGTATCATTAGCCCTTTAGAAAAAGCCGGATTTACTAAGGCAGATATTAGAAAATATAGCAAAGAATGTGGAATAAAGTTTTGGAATAAGCCTTCAAACTCTTGCCTTGCAACTAGATTCCCATATAATACAGTTTTAACAGAAGAAATGCTTAAAAAGGTTGAAATAGCAGAGGATTATATAAAACAATTTAATATAAACAGAGTTAGAGTAAGAGTTCATAATAATATTGCAAGAATTGAAGTAGAAGAAAAAAATTTCCAAATTATTATGGATAATAGAGAAAAAATAGTAGACAAAATAAAAGAATTAGGTTTTGAATTTGTAACCCTAGATTTAGCCGGAATAAGAAGTGGAGTATTTGACTAGAAAACTTATATAGTGAAATAAAATAATAATTAAAGAGGAGAAAACTATGGAATATCGTATTAACAAAAGGACACAAGATAAAATAAGTGTAATAGGACTTGGAGCAAGTTCTATATCGCAAGCAGGAAGTAAAGAAGCAGTGGAAACACTAAAAATGGCGTACGAAAATGGAATAAACTATTTTGACTTAGCAGCTGGAGATGCCGAATGTTTTCCTTTTTATGGGGAAGCTTTTAAGGATGTTAGAGATAAAGTAATGTATCAAATACATTTTGGAGCAAACTATGAAAGTGGTACTTATGGTTGGACTACTAATTTGGACAAAATAAATAAATCTATTGCGTGGCAATTAGAACAATTAAAAACAGACTATATTGATTATGGATTTATCCATTGTTTAGACGAAGAAACAGATTGGGATAACTATGTAAAAAATGGTGTGCTAGATTACATGAAAGAGTCAAAAGAAAAAGGAATAGTTAAACATATAGGAATTTCATCGCATACACCTCGTCTTGTACAAAAAGCACTAGACACAGGCTTAATAGATATGGTAATGTTTAGCATAAACCCAGGATACGACTATCATCATGGAGATTATGCTAATGGCTCAACAGATGAAAGAACAAGCCTATATAAAAGATGCGAATCAGAGGGCGTAGGAATTTCTGTTATGAAGCCATTCTCAGGAGGACAACTACTAGATGAAAGAACCTCACCATTTGGCAAAAAGCTTACTAGAGTTCAATGTATACAATATGCATTAGACAGACCAGGGGTACTAACTGTACTTCCGGGAATTAGAGAAAAAGAAGATTTGAAAGAATTGTTAAAATATGTTGATGCAACACCAGAAGAAAAAGACTATTCTATAATTGGAAAATTTGCACCAGCAGATGTAACAGGAAAATGTGTGTATTGCAATCATTGTATGCCATGCCCAATGAACCTAGATATTGGTTTAATTAACAAATACTACGATTTATCTTTAGCAGGCGATAACCTTGCAAAAGACCATTATATGAATTTAGACAAAACAGCAAAAGATTGCATAAGTTGTGGTCATTGCAATAGTAGGTGTCCTTTTAGTGTAGACCAAATGAGTAGAATGCAAGTAATAAAAGAATATTTTGGAAAATAGAGAAAATAAAAAATATGAAAACAAATAGATATGAAAAAATAAATAATTTTATGAAAAACCTAAAATACGCACTAAAATCAATGCCAATCAAAATAAAAATAATAGCACTAATTATATTAGTTATTCTGGTCGCACTAATATCAATAGCTATAATTAGAGCTATTAGAATAGAAGAAAGTAAGCAAAAATATGAAGTATACGATGGCACAAACTTAGACGAAAGCAAGTATCCAGGCTACAAGGAACTAATAGATAATTTACAGACAAGCCATCCTAATTGGACATTTACTTTATTCTATACCAAGCTTGATTGGAACGAGGTAATTGCAAATGAAGGACATTCGGATTTAAGAACAAATCCGTTAAACCTAATACCGGACTCTTCTTCGTATCCAGAGGATTGGAAATGTGAAATCTGTGGAGACAAAAGGTATGATAATGGAACGTGGTTATGTGCTTCAGATAAAGCAATAAAATATCAAATGGATCCTAGAAATATTTTAAATGATGACAATATATTCCAATTTCTAGAACTAAAGTATACAGAAGGAGCGCATACAACCCACGGCATACAATCACTTACAGAGGGTTCTTTTCTGGAAGGAGAAAGTATTGCAGAAGCTTTAATACAAGCAGGAGAAAATGCAAATGTAGACCCATACTTTATCACATCAAGACTGATACAAGAGCAAGGAAGAAGTGGAACTACTTTGTCACGAGGGTATGAATATAATGGCGTAACAGTATACAATCCATTTAATGTAAATGCAACGGGAAATTCAAGTGAAGAAATTATAGAAAATGCAGCTAGATATGCATTCGAGCAGGGCTGGGATACTCTAGAAAAGGCTTTGATTGGAGGAGTAAACTTTGTAAGAAATGGCTATATAGATGTAGGACAAAACACGTTATATTTGCAAAAATTTGATGTGGTAAATCAAGATGGAGAACTATATTGGCATCAATATATGCAAAATTTATTGGCACCTAAGTCAGAAGCAAGCAATATGAAAGCTATATATGAGGCATCGGGTACACTAAATGCAAGCTTGAATTTTATAATTCCGTTATATGAGAATATGCCGGAAGAAGCTTCGGAATATTAAATGTAGGAAAAAATTTAATATTTTCCTACATTTAATAAAAACCACTACACAAAATAAAAAAAGTATGATAAAATATTTAAGGTTATTTAATTTTGCATAAAATATGCAAATAATAGATAGAAAAAATAAAAAGGAGGAATTAACTATGTCGGGGCACAGTAAATGGCACAACATACAAGCAAAAAAAGGAAAAGCAGATGCAGCAAGAGGAAAAATATTTACAAAATTAGGTAGAGAATTATTGATAGCAGTAAAACAAGGAGGACCTGATCCGGCTGGTAATTCTAAACTTAAAGATGTAATAGCAAAATGTAAGGCAAATAATATGCCAAATGATACAATAAACAATGCAATTAAGAAAGCTTCAGGAGCAGGAAACAGCGAAAATTATGAAGAAATTACGTATGAGGGCTATGGTACAAATGGTGTAGCTGTAATAGTTGAAGCAAGTACAGATAACAAAAACAGAACAGCAGCAGATGTAAGACACGCATTTGACAAAGCTGGAGGAAATTTGGGTACATCTGGTTGTGTATCATACTTATTCTCTAAAAAGGGAGTAATTGTTATAGATAGAACTACAACAGATTTATCTGAAGATGATATGATGATGTTAGCTTTAGATAACGGAGCAGAAGATTTTGAAGCTAGTGATGAATGTTATGAAATAACAACATCACCAGAAGATTTTGCTAAAGTTAGAGAAGCATTAGAAGCACAAGGCTTAGAATTCTTAGAAGCAGAAGTTCAAATGGTTCCATCTACATACATTAAATTGGATGAAAAGGATAGCGAGAAAATGCAAAGGTTAATAGACAACCTAGAAGATTTAGATGATGTTATGAATGTGTACCACAACTGGGAAGAGTAAAATTGAAAAATAATTGCGTTTTGTCGTTGTTGAATTACATTTTTATAATATAATATTAAAGGCAGAGAATTTATTATTCAGTATATAGAAATAGTTCTCTGCTTTTTTACTAAAGAGAGGGGAAATTTATGAAGAAAAAAGGTTTGATAATTACAATTATAGTATTAGTAGTTCTACTAGTTTTAGCAGGAGGAGCCTTTGCATATATATATTTTGGAACAGATTTATTATTATCAGAAAGACAAGGCTTTGAAAAATATGCTATACAATTGGTAGTTGGAGAAAACAAGTTTATATCAAGCAATTTAGAAAACTATTATAACAGAAAAGAAACAACTCCATATACTACTGATGGCTCAATAAGTGCAGCCACAATGCTAATTGGAGATGCTGCCTCAACAAATTCTACAGAGGTACAGAAATTAGTAGACATACTTAGATATAGCGACCAAGCATCTATTTCTTTTGAAGGAAAAGTAGATAATGCAAATAAAAAGTTTGAGCAAAATATTTCAATCAATTATTCAGATACAGTAAAATTTCCATTTACATACAGAGTTGATGGAGATATATACGGAATACAATCAGATGAAATTGGTGCTACTTATATTGCAATAGACAATAATAATTTGCCAGAATTATTCCAAAATCTAGGAGCAACTGATGTAACAGGTATACCAAACAAGTTGGAATCTACAGAGCTACAAAGTGCAAACTTCACAGATGAGGAAAGAGCACATATATTAAATACATATATTTTACCAATATACAATGGTATAACAGATGATAAATTTTCTAAACAAGATAACTCTGATGGTTCTGTAACATACACACTTACATTAACTACACAAGAACTAAAAAATATGTTATTGCAAGCTTTAGAAATTTTAAAAGAAGATCAACTAATGATTGATAAGTTAAATGGTATAGCACAAGAACTATATGGTGACAATTATAATGAAGAAACTATGGAAATAAATCAAAAAAGTATACAGGAGTCTATATCAAATATTGGAAGTGCTTCAATAGAAGATGGCACAGTACAGCTTGGTATAACTCAATCAGACAGGAGAGTAAACAAAATAAGTATAAATTATGGAGAGATAACTATAAATATTTCAAAATTAAGTTCTAATCAATCAGGAGATAACTATAATATATCAATACTAAAAGGAGGGTATACTCTATTTGATTTAGAAATGTCTTATTCAGTAATAGATACTAATAGTTTGCATGAACAATATATTGCTACAGTTAATATTGAAAATAAAACAACTACTAAATATCATTATTCTAATACAGTAACATTTGGAAGTAATATAAGCTTTGAACCACTTAATGCAACAAATTCTGCAATATTAAATAGTTATTCTACTGAACAGTTATTACCATTCTTAGGACAACTAGGAATTAGAATTGTACAAATAAACAATGAGCAGATGACTGAACTTGGTTATCCAACAGAGTTAATAAATCCAGTCATTATGTGGTTTGCAACACCATCAATAATAACAACTATGCAAAATCAAGAGAATATAGTTGATAATGCAGAGAAAGGACAACAAAATTTTAATGAAACACTAGAACAAGATAATGAAAGCTTAGACAATATAGAAGGGCAACTACAAGACTTATATGAAAACTCAGAAGCAAATAATGTAGATACATCTAATATTACTGCAAACATAAATTAAAAAACAATTATAAAATAGTTCTAAAATAAAAAATACAGCATATATATTTAATATATGTTGTATTTTTTTATTGCATAGGAAAACAGTTAAAATAAGTAAACTTAATCTTGTTGCTTCAGAAATTTGCATTTGTAATAAAAAATTAAAAGAGAGGTAATAGCAAATGAAAAATAATGTTTTAGAAGTACTAGAATATTTTCCAAATAAAATAAGGGAATGCTTAACTAAGTATGAAAAAGTATTATATGAAACTCAAGAAATACATTTGTATACTAATAGAAACATATACTTAAGGACAAGTTCAGACGAAGTAGAAGTTAATTATATAACTATAAGCAATGACATATTAGAAACACTTCAACGTATTTGTGATAATTCTATTTATACATATCAAAACCAGATTTGTAATGGATTTATTACAGTAAAAGGTGGGCACAGAGTAGGTATATCTGGCGAAGTTGTAATAAAAGATGGACAAGTAATAAATATATCCTACATATATAGCTTAAACTTTAGAATTGCAAGGCAAGTGCTTGGATGTAGTAACACAGCATTGCCATACATATTAAATATTAAAGAAAATACTGTGTATAACACAATTATTTTATCACCACCGGGTAGAGGAAAAACTACACTGCTAAGAGATGTTGTAAGAAGCATAAGCAATGGAATTGAAGAAATAGGATTTAGAGGTATACACGTAGGTATAGTAGATGAAAGAGGAGAAATTGCTGCTATGTATAAAGGAACTCCTCAAAATGATGTGGGAAAGAGAACTGATATATTAGACAATATTAGCAAGGACAAAGGTCTAAAGATGTTAATAAGAGCAATGTGTCCACAAGTGGTAGTGGCAGATGAAATTGGTACGAAAGAGGATATTGAAGCTATAAAGTATGCAGTGACATCTGGAGTAAAAGGAATTTTTACAGCGCATGGTGGAAATTTAGATGATGTTTTGCTAAATCCTATATTAAAAGAACTGTATAACTTAAATATAATCGAAAGGACTATTTTGATAAGCTCAAATAGAGAAATTAACTTAATAGCTAGCAAATAAATTTTACATAATCAAAAGATAAAACTAGAACAAATTAAACTATTTTACTTGTTAAGAAAGAAAAAATATAGAGAAAGGGAGGAAAACAAATGATTTTTATAAAAACTTTTATTTTATTATTGATATTCATCGGAAGTTTAAATGCAGGCAAAATAATTGCTAAGAAATACTCAAACAGAGTACAAGAATTACGTGATATGAAGAATGCACTTAATATGTTTTTAACCAAAATAAAATTTACTTATGAGGCCGTTCCAGTAAGTTTTAATGAAATAGGAAATAATATAAATGGAAATATTGGAAAAATATTTAGAACTGCTTCTGAAAATATGAAAGAAAAATCAGCTGGAGATGCATGGGAAGAAGTGGTTGATAAAACTCAAACTAGCCTAACTAATGAGGACAAAGATATAATAAAAGGTTTAGGAAAACTGCTTGGAAAAACTGACCTAGATGGGCAAGTAAGTGAAATAAAACTTGTACAAAATTTTTTGACTACACAAATTGAACTTGCTGAAAAGGAAAAAGAAAAAAACGAAAAACTATATAGAACTTTAGGTGGAGTAATAGGAATTGCAATAGTTATAATATTAGTTTAAAACATGCAAAATTTGAAGCCACACTATGGAATTTTAAATCATAGCACAAATTATCTTAAGGTATGGTTAGAAAGGATTTATTATGGATATAGATTTATTATTTAAAATTGCAGCAATTGGGATTTTGGTAGCAGTTCTTCATCAAGTACTAGTAAGAGCTGGAAGAGAGGACCAAGCTATGATGACTACACTTGCTGGACTAGTTATAGTTCTTACTTTGGTAATTAAGGAGATAAGTACGTTATTTGATTCTGTAAGGATAATGTTTGGACTATAGAAAAAGAGGATAGTCCCCTTTTTCTGGAAAAGTTAACATAGAGAAGAGAGGAAACCTAATAATGGATATTATAAAAATTATCGGAGTAGGACTTATTGCTTTAATAATAATTATCATAATAAGACAATATAAACCAGAATTCACTCTATATGTCTCTTTACTTGCAGGAGCTATTATCCTTGTATTTCTTATGGATAAAATAACTGGAATAATTGATTTATTAACTTCACTTTCAAATAAAGCAGGTGTTAATAACGAATTTCTTACTTTGCTAATTAAAATTACAGGAATTGCATTCTTAACAGAGTTCGCAGTTAGTATATGCAAAGATACAGGCGAAAATGCAATAGCTAACAAAGTGGATATGGGAGGAAAAATAATCATAGTATCAATGTCAATACCAATAATTTCTAGTTTATTAGAGACTGTTTTAGAGGTAATGCCATAGTGTAAAACTTAATGTATATACAAAACATAAGACAAACAAATATGGAGGACTATTTTGTTAAAAATAAAAAATAAACAATTAGTAAATTTAAAATTATGGATAATAATCTTAAGTTTTATATGTATCTGTATAATCCCACATAATGTACAAGCCTCAGAAGAGACTATAAATAGCGAAAGTATTATGAAGTCACAACAAGAAGCACTAAACATAAATTCGTTTATTCAAGAAGCAGATAAGTACACTAAAGATGTATACGAAGACTTAGACATGGGAGAATTGTTTACATCAGCAATTACTGGAAATATAGACAATGGAACAATAATAAACAGCATTCTAAGAGCCGTTCGGTGGAGAAGTTTTTGATGCAATAGGAGTTTTGGCAAGCATTATTGTAATAATAGTTATACATAGCATTTTAAAAAATATAAGTGAGGGACTGGAAAACAAAGGAATAGCACAAATTACATATTATGTGCAATACATACTTATAGTAACACTAATGATGACGAACTTTGTGCAAATATTAGATGTTATAAAAGAATCTATACAGAGTTTGGTTGGATTTATGAACTCTTTAATACCAATCCTAATAACTTTGATGATAACAACAGGAAGTGTAGTATCAGCGAATTTAATTCAACCAATAATATTATTTGTAATTACTTTCATTGGCAACTTTATTACTGGGATAATAATTCCACTTGTTCTAATTTCTACTTCACTTGGAATTGTATCTAAAATATCGGACAAGGTGCAAATAGATAAATTATCTAAATTCTTCAAAAGTAGTGTTGTATGGGTATTAGGTGTTGTACTTACACTATTCGTGGGACTTGTATCCATAGAGGGAAGTTTAAGCAGTAGTGTTGATGGAATAACTGCTAAAACTGCAAAAGCAGCAGTATCTAGCTTTATACCAGTTGTAGGAAAAATATTAGGAGATGCAGTTGACACAGTAATAGGTTGCAGTTCAATACTTAAAAATGCTACAGGAATTGTAGGAATAGTAATTATAACAGGAATTGTGGTATTACCTATTGTAAAACTGGCTGTGCTGATGGGAATATATTACTTGGGCTCGGCACTTTGCCAGCCTATAGCAGATAGCAAAATAGTTTCACTATTAGACCAAATGGGAGACACATTTAAAACCTTTCTTGCAATAATGTGTAGTGTATCTGTAATGTTTATCATAGGGGTCACTTTAGTTATAAAAATATCTAATAGTGGAATGATGTATAGATAGGAGGGATATTCTATTGATTGGTTAAGTGATTGGTCACAAGCAATAATAGTTGCAGTAATAATAGGTACGATTATAGAAATGATATTGCCAGAAGGGAATAGTAAAAAATACATAAAAGTAGTAATTGGAATATATGTATTATTTACCATAGTATCACCTATTATTACCAAAATATCTGGTAAAGAAATACAAGTATCAGACATAATTGACTTAGATGAGTACATAGAAGAAGCTAAAACCGCTAGCGAGACACAAAATCAAATGGAAATACAGAATGAGGATAATATACTTGATATATATGTAAGTGGAATAAAAGAAGATATGAAAGCAAAAATAGAGGCAAAAGGCTATGTTGTAAACAATATAAATATAAGTGTAGCAAAGGATGGAAGTTATGAAATACAAAGTGTTGTACTAAATGTGGAGAAAAAAACAAGCTATAGTACAGAAAATACAAAAACAAAATCTACAAAAAAACAATTTGATAATGTAGAAAACATGGAAGATGTGAAAAATGTAGAAAGCATAGAAGTAGTAAACAAAGTAGACATAAATGTCTCAATGAATAGCACAGAAAATAGGAATAATAGCAATAGTAAAAGTAGTATTGAAAACACTACAGAAACGACGAGTAGTAATAATAATGAATTAAATGACTTATCGATAATGCAAAAACAAGAACTAAAAGAATACATTAGTAGTGTGTACGAAATAAAGGAAAACAACATAACAATAAATTAAATGTCGTGTTTGGGGACAGGTCTGATTGAGACATTTATGGCATTTTTCGGGACATGTCTGATTCTTGATATCCTAAAGCAACAAGGTTCTGTAAATCATTGACAAAAATATTTAAAGCTTATTTGGTTTTGTTCCTTATTGTAAGCTAGAAAAATTGTATACTAGAAAAGGAGGAAAGAAAAAATGTTAAAAGATAAGATAAAAGGTTTATTAGCTAAAAAAGAAGATGAACCAGACAAGAAAAAACTAGAAAATTTAGTAGTATTTGTAATTATACTTATCATAACAATAATTATAATAAATTTTATTTGGAATGGAGATTCTCAAGATAATGGGACAAATACACAAACTACAGATGCTAATAAGAAATTAGCAACAGACTCTGAAAATCAAAATAGTAGTGCAGAAAATACAGAGACAGACAATACAAATAATACTGTAGTAAAAGAATTAGAAGATATTTTGTCAAACATAAATGGTGTCGGCAAAGTAAAAGTTATGATTACATATTCAGAAACGAGCAAAACAATACCAGTATATAACGAAGAAAGTAGTCAGCAAGACACAGAAGAAACAGACAGCGAAGGAGGGACACGAAAAATTACACAAACTGATACAAAAAAAGAAGTGATATATGAAGAAAATGGGGACCAAAAAACGCTAATCACACAAAGTGTAATAAGCCCAACAGTAGAAGGCGCGATTATTACAGCAGAGGGGGCAGGTGATGTTACAGTTAAAACTAATATAATACAAGCAGTTTCTGCAGTAACAGGATTATCTACTCACAAAATACAAGTATTTGAAATGTCACATTAGGGACATACCTGTCCCCAAAAGTGCCAAATGGCACTTTGGTGACAGGCACCAAGGTGCCAAATAAGGAGGTTAGTATGAATTTTTTTAAGAAAAATCAAATTGTTGTGTTTACAATAGGCTTAATGCTAATTACAGCAGGATACTTAAGTTATATGAATAACAATAAAGAGAATACAAAAACATCTATTGATGCAAGCAGTATAGCAGATTCGGAGGAAATGGCAAGTATAGGCGATGCTAAACTTGTTAGTGCTAATGTAGCTCAAAATCTAAATGAAATTGATAGTAATTCTGAGTTGGTAGAAGGTACAGATAATAGTAATTTAATTGAAAATAGCGAAAGGACAGATAATAGCACAGTAAATAGTTCTAATGTAGTAACAAATACAATAGAAACAAGTTCGGATAGTATAGAGACTATAGATGAGTATTTTACAAGTTCAAGGCTTGAACGAGAAAATATGTATTCTAAACGCATAGAAAATTATCAAGATATACTAAATAATTCTAATGTGAGCGAAGCACAAAAGAAAACAGCTCAAGAGGAGATAAGCAAATTGAATAATGAACAAAATGCTTTAATGATAACAGAAAATTTATTAAAAACAAAAGGTATTGAAGATTTAATAATTTTTGTAAATGGAGATAGCATAAATGTTATAGTTAAAGGAGATGAAATAGAAAAAGAAGAGATTGCGCAAATTCAAAATGTTATTACAAGGGAATTAGATGCTGACATTGGAAATATACATATAACTACTAAAAATTAACATAAAAATTTGAATTATACCAGTAATGTAGAAAAAATAATAAAAAAAAGTTGTATTTTTTCTATTTACTGGTATAATATTATTGTGAAAAAATATAACTTACAAAGGAGAGAAAATTTATGTTAAAAAAAGTAGCTATACTTGCTAACGGTGGAGATGTTTCAGGATTTAATGCCGTTATAAGAGCAATTATAAAAACAGCAGAAAATAAAGATGTAGAATGTTATGGTTTTATAGATGGATTTAGAGGATTACTTAAAAATGATATTGTAAGATTGGGTACAAGTTCAACTGGAAATGCAGTAGGAATATTACCAAAAGGTGGTTCTATTATAGGGTCATCAACTAATGCAAATGTATTTAATTATCCTGTAGAAGAAAATGGACAAACTGTATATAAAGATTTATCAGATATATGTGTGGAGAATATTAAAAAGGATGAAATTGATTGTTTATTTACACTTGGTGGTGATGGTACACAAAAATCAGCTAGAGATTTGTCTTTAAAAGGAATTAACGTTATTGGTGTTCCAAAAACAATAGACAATGATGTGGCATGTACAGAAATTACATTTGGATATAATACGGCTGTGTCTGTTGCTGCTGAAGCAATAGATAGATTGCATACTACAGGAGAAACACATCACAGAATAATGGTATTAGAGGTAATGGGAAGATATGCAGGTTGGATAGCTTTAGAATCTGCAATAGCTGGTGGAGCTGATGTAGCTTTAATACCAGAAATACCTTTTGATATAAATAGTGCTGCAAGAAAAATTATAAATAGAAAAAATAGAGGAAAATCTTTTAGCATAGTGGTTGTCGCAGAAGGTGCAAAACCAAAAGGTGGAGATATACATGTTAAAAATATGAGGAATAATGGTGCAGGTGTGGACAACACAAAGCTTGGTGGAATTGGAGAAATTGTTGCAAAACAACTAGAGGAATTAACAGGTTTAGAAGCAAGATGTACTGTACTTGGATATATGCAAAGAGGTGGTTCTCCTACTGCTTTTGATAGAGTTCTATCTACAAAATATGGTTCAAGAGCAATGGAATATGCTTTAGAAGGAAAGTTTAATATTTTAACAGTTATTAAAGACGGAAAATTAAATTGTGTTCCATTAGAAGATGTTGTAGGAAATAATAAGAAAATCGGTGCAGTATCTGGAAATACACCAGAAAGTAACTTAAGAAAAGTAACAATGGATGACGAACTAGTAAAAACAGCTAGAGCCATTGGAATAAATTTAGGCGACTAATTACAAATTACACATAGAAAGGTGAGAATATGTTAGACTTTAAAAATATAATAGCAGATGAAATAAAAAAAGTTACAAATATTGAAGCTATCTACGACTATATAGAAGTGCCAGCAAACAAAGAAATGGGAGATTTTTCTCTTCCTTGCTTTAAACTAGCAAAAGAGCTAAAAAAAGCTCCACAGGTAATAGCAACTGAAATAAATGACAAATTAAACATTCCAAATAATATAGTTTTAGAAACTAAAGTGGTAAATGGATATTTAAATTTTTATTTAAATCCAATGGCCATAGCTAAAACTGTACTAGAGGAATTTGATGAGAAAAAAGAAAAATACGGAAGTAGCAATATTGGAGATAAAAAGACTGTAGTAATAGATTATTCATCTCCAAACATTGCAAAACCATTTCATATCGGTCATTTGCGTTCAACAGTTATAGGAAATGCATTGTACAACATATACAAATTCTTAGGCTATAATGTAGTTGGAATAAACCATTTGGGAGATTATGGAACACAATTTGGTAAACTTATTGAAGGGTATAAAAGATGGGGCAACGAATATGATATTGAAAATAACCCAATAGATGAACTTACTAAAATTTATATTAGAATTAACAATTTATGCAAAGAAGACGAAAGCGTATTAGAAGAATGTAGAAATAACTTTAAAAAACTAGAAGATGGAGACAAATATTGTACAGAACTATGGCAAAAATTTAGGAATCTTAGTTTAAAAGAATTTCAAAAAGTCTATGATTTATTAGGTGTACATTTTGATTCATTAAATGGAGAAGCTTTTTACTCAGATAAAATGCCAGAAATAGTAGACATATTAGAAAAAAGCCGGAAAACTAGTCGAATCAGAAGGCGCAAGAGTAATAAACTTAGATGAATATAACATGCCACCATGTATTATTGAAAAGACTAATGGCTCAACAACTTATGCAACACGTGATTTAGCAGCAATAATGTATAGAGCAAGAACATATAATTATGACAAAGCTTTATATGTTACATCTTATGAACAAATACTTCATTTTAAACAAGTATTTGAAACAGCCAAATTGTTAGGGTTAGACAAAAAATATACAGATGGTTTAGAGCATGTTCCATTTGGCATGGTACAACTAAAAACAGGTAAGATGTCTACAAGAGAGGGAAATATTATAAAGCTAGAAGACCTTTTAAATGAAGCAATAACTAGGGTATCTAAAATTATAGAAGAAAAGAATAGTAACCTTGAAAATAAAGAAGAAGTTGCAAAAAAAGTTGGTATTGGTGCTGTAATATTTAATGACTTATACAATAGTAGAATAAAAGATGAAATTTTTGATTGGGATACAATGCTTAACTTTAATGGCGAAACAGGGCCATATTTACAATATATGTATGTACGTACTAATAGTGTGCTTGAAAAAGCAAATGAAATACCAAGTATTAAAAATATTAAAATGGAATTACTTAATGATAATTCATCAATAAACTTAATGAAAGAAATGTATAATTTTGAAAGCATTGTAAAACAATCAGCAGAAAAGAATGAGCCATATATTATATCTAGATATTTAATAAATATAGCACAATTATTTAGCACATTTTACAATGAAAACAAAATTATTTGTGAAGATAAAGACTTACAAAATGCTAGAGTATATTTGACATATTGTACTAATATAATGCTAAAAGCAGGAGCTAGCTTATTAGGAATACAAATGCCAGATAAAATGTAGTATGCAATATTAAAATACTTGCATATTGTATAATAGAATAGTATAATAGTTTTGTAAATTAAATATATGTTTTTTACAAGACAAATGGAGGTTAAAAATGAGAAAATACTTTGGAACAGACGGAATTAGAAGAATTGCTAATACTGAATTATCACCTAGTTTAGTATATAGAGTAGCAAAGGCAGGAGCCTATGTTTTGTCAAAACATTCAGACCATATGCCTACAATTTTAATAGGTAGAGATACACGTATATCAGGTACATTGATAGAAAGTGCTATGGTGGCAGGCTTTTTAAGCTATGGAGCAAATGTAAAAATATTAGGAGTACTTCCAACACCAGGAGTGGCATATTTAACAAAAAAATTGAAGGCAGATGCTAGTGTAGTTATCTCTGCATCACACAATACATACGAATTTAATGGTGTAAAATATTTTAGTAATAAAGGTATGAAAATCCCTGATGAATTAGAAGAAGAAATAGAAGAAGTTATGGATTCAGGAAAATTAGACGATTTCTCAGCAGTTAATGACAAAATAGGTGTATCTGAAATAAGAACAGATTTGCTTGATGAATATGTATACTTCTTTAGAAAAAACTTTGAAGAAGATTTTGAAAACTTAGATACATCAAACTTTGTAGTAGCTATAGATACTGCAAATGGTGCAACCTCTGTAGTTGCAGAAAAAGTTTTCTCAGCTCTTGGAATAAAACATTACATTTTAAATAATACTCCAAATGGAACAAATATAAATGAAAATTGTGGTTCTACACATTTAGATGTACTAAAAAAGTATGTTGTAGAAAACAAATGCAACCTAGGAATTGCATATGATGGAGATGGAGATAGATGTTTAGCAGTTGATGAAAATGGAAATGAAATTGATGGAGACGTAATACTAGCTGTAATTTCTAATTATATGAAAGAAAAAGGCAAATTAAACAAAGACACTTTAGTTGCTACAGTAATGAGCAACTTAGGACTAAAAAAATACGCAAAAGCAAATAATATAAATTTTGAAGAAACTAAAGTTGGCGATAGATATGTACTTGAAAAAATGTTAAAAGAGGGGTATAATCTTGGTGGAGAGCAATCGGGCCATATAATTATGCTAGACTATAATCCAACAGGAGACGGTATTTTAACTTCTCTAATGCTAACAAAAATAATTTTGGAAAAAAATATGTCAGCTTCAAAAACTTGTGATATAATAAACATATATCCTCAAGTTTTGGTAAATGCAAAAGTAACTGGAGACAAAAAATATGACTACGACAAAGATGCGGAAATAAAAATTGCAATAGAAAACTTAGAAAAAGAATTTGCTGGAAATGGTAGAGTTTTAATTAGACCTTCTGGAACAGAACCTTTGGTTAGGGTGATGATAGAGGGAACTGATAAAAAACATATAGAAACAAAAGCTAAAGACCTAGCAAAATTAATTGAAGAAAAATTAAAATAATATATAAAGGGGAGGGGTTAAGAATGCCAATGATAAATTTCACTAATCCATTAACATTATTAACAGTAACACTAGTTTATGTACTTATACTAATACTTGCTAAAGAATTAAAAAAAAGTTTAATAGCAGCGATTATGCTTTTCACCTTTGTTGCCTTACTTGTAGTACATACAATAATGTATATGACAGGTGAATCACTTTCACTTGATGTGCTTTCTGACATAACCTATACAATGGTATTTGATTTGATTTTTGTGTTACTTTCATTTATATCATACTTATGGGTAGATGATATCGAAGCTAAAGTGAAAAAGAAAAAGAGTATTGACAACAGTCTAGATTGGTTTTGGAATAAAGTTTAATATAAAGGTTATAGCAAAGTAGATTTTACTTTGCTATAATTGATAGTATAAAAGAATTTACAAATATACAATTATATTTATGCAGATATAAATAGTAGGAGGTACTTATGGAAAGAAACATTTTGATTGGAGGAGCATGGCCTTATGCAAACAGTGATTTACATTTAGGACATATAGCTGGGCTTATATCAGGAGATATTTTAGCTAGATATTTTAGATTGCAAGGATGCAATGTAATGTTTGTATCGGGAACAGATTGCCACGGTACACCAATAACAGAAAGAGCAAAAAGAGAGAAAAAATCGCCAAAAGACATAGCAACATATTATGACAAAAGAGATAGAGAAACTTTAGAAAAATTTGACTTTTCTTATGATTTATATACAAATACAGACACAGATTTTCATAAGCAAGAAGTTATGAAGATGTTTAAAAAGATATATGACAATGGATATATATATGAAAAAATAGAGCCACAAGCATATTGTAATCATTGCCAAAAATTTTTGTCTGATAGAGAACTTGAGATTACTTGTCCAAAGTGTGGACAAACAACAAAAGCAGAGCAATGTGACAATTGCCAATATGTTCCTACTATAGAGGACTTGAAGGATGGAGTTTGCCTAGAATGCAAAGAAAAAGTAGTATTAAAAGATAATAAAAATCTGTATTTAGCACTATCTAAATTTCAAAAAGACATTGAAGAATATGTGACCAAAAATAATACTTTATGGAGAGTTAATGCTAAAAATGAAACTAGTAAATATTTGAAACAAGGCTTAGTAGATAGAGCTGTAACAAGAGATTTAGACTGGGGCGTTGATATACCAGTAGCAGGATATGAATCTAAAAAAATGTATGTGTGGATAGAAGCAGTACTTGGATACATTACAGCAACAATGAAAAAATGTGAAGAATTAGGAAAAAATTGGGAAGAGTTTTGGAAGGAAGAATATCATCCAACTATCTTTATGGTACATGGGAAAGACAATATAGTATTTCACAGTATAATTTTTAACAGTTTATTATTAGCAATGAAAGAAAACTATCATCTAGTAAACACAATAGTTTCATCAGAATACTTAAATATAAACGATGAGAAAATATCAAAAAGTAAAGGTAATGGAATTCCTGCTATAGAATTAGTAGAAAAATATGGACCAGATGCACTACGTTTTTATTTGATAAATAATGGCCCAGAGAAAAAAGATGCTAACTTTACAATAGATGTGTTAATTGCGACTAATAATGGAGAATTATTAAATAAATTTGGAAATTTAGTAAATAGAACTTTAAAATTTAAAGAACTAGAAGAAATTCCAGAAGGAAAATTAGATGAAAATATCAAACAAAAAATAGAAGAAACATATAAATTAGTAGGAAAGAATATAGAAAATCTAGAATTCAAACAAGCTACAGATATAGCAATGGAACTAGTAGAAACTGCAAATAAATATTATGATGAACAAAAACCTTGGATACAAAAGAAAGAAAACCTTCAAGAGTTTAATAACACAATATTTACATGCTCTGTTATAATTGCAAATTTAGCAAATATATTTGAACCATTTATGCCAAGTGCATGCACAAAAATTCGTAAGTACTTAAACATACAAGAAAAAAACTGGAAGCTAATTGAACCAGCAACAGGTTTAAAACTAGAAAATATAGAACCTCTATTTACAAGAATATAATTTAAAATTTACATCAAATTTGAAAGTAAAAGGCAAGTCACTATTTATTATATATAAAACATTTTTTTTAAGTTTTATATAAGAATTAGTGACTTGTCTTATTCTTTATTATATGGCTTTGTTTCATTTGTTAGTTCTAAAATGTAATCTACTGAAGTTTTATAGAACTTAGCCAATTCAATTAAAATTTTTGTAGGAACATCATTTTCACCAGTTTCATATTTTGAATATCCAGTCTGTGACATGTTCAAATATTTAGAAATTTGAGACTGAGTTAAGTCATGATCCTCCATTAATTCCTTTAGTCTTTTATACATAACACAACTCCTATATCAATATTAAAATAAAATTATCTATAAATTTTAAAATAATCTGTTTTAGGTTATTGACATTTAACCTGAAATAGATTAAAATATTTCAAGATAACCTAAAACAGGTTAAAAAAGGAGGTGAATTCTATAAGTTAAGTGAAGAAGAAATACTTGCGAGGTAAACATACAAGAATAAAACAAGGAAAATTTAACAAAAAGAGAATTGCAATAGTACTTATCATTTTATTATTAGTATTTGTCTTTTTTGTAATCATTATTCAAAAAAATAATGACAATTCTAAAGAAGTAAGCACAAACATTATAAATGACATTCAAGAAAATGCTATTTCTAATGAGGTAAGCAATGAAATAGTTAATGATGTAGATTTAAAAGAAATTGTTGATATAGATATGCCAGACTACATTCAAGGCTATGGAGTTCTAGGACAAATAGTTATTGATGAAATTGATATGGAAAATTACATTTTAGATTCAACAGATGATTACTCACTTAACCTTGCTGTTACCAAATTTTATGGACCGGATTTAAACCAAAGAGGAAACTTTGTAATCACTGGGCATAATGCTCGTGGATTGTTTAATAATTTAAAGAAGTTGGATATAGGAGATACTTTTTACATAATTGATAAGGAAACTGGGGAAAAAGTTACTTATAGAATTAATGAAAAGGAAACAATATCTCCGACTGATCTAGATTGTTTAAATCAAGATACAAATAATAAAAGAGTGGTAACACTTATTACTTGTAATACCCGGGGGATTGACAAGACTTATGCTAAAAGCAGAAGAGGTATAGAATTTGCACCTCAAAATAAAAATTAGAACAAAAAAATTGTTCAAAAAAATAAGGGAGGATAAAAAATGAAAACAAAAATTTTAGGAATCGTAACAATGGTTACAGTATTATTAATGATGTTAGTATCATCAGTAAACGCAGCTGAATTTACAGCTGACAAAACAGAAATGAAAAAAGGAGACGAAGTAACATTAACAGTTACATTAGAGGAACCAGCTCAATCTGTACAATTTGATGTAGAATTTGATGCAAGCAAATATGAATATGTTACAGACTCAGTAAAATCAGATTTAGTATATACAGGCTCAAATTTAATAGGTGACAATGATAATGTAGTAAGAGTATCTGCATTCGCTAATGGAAATGAAACAACAACTACTATAACATTAACATTTAAAGCATTAGAGAATGGAGAAGAATTACCATTTACAATTAGTGGTACAGAATTTGTTGGTGTAGATGGCGTAGAAATGGAAGGAAATCTTGATAACACATCAATAACAACAACAATAGCTGATCCAGTAGATGAACCAACAGAACCAGAAGAACCAGGAGATGTTGACGAACCAACAAATCCAGAAAAACCAGGAGATGTAGATGAACCAACAAATCCAGAAAAACCTTCTGATGATAACAATGACAGTGATTATGTTGATGAAGATGGTAACCCAATTACAAAATTACCTCAAACAGGTAGTGTTGTACCAGCAATAATTGCAGGAGTTGCAATACTTGTAGTAGCAAGCTTAGTTGTTTTCAAAGCAACAAGAAAATAAAATTATAAGAGATTGATATAAAATATTGTAAAATATAAAATTGTATAAAATTTATACACAAATAGTATGTATAGGAAGATTTAAAATTTTCCTATACATAAATATGAAATAATAGGAGGACGATTATTTTGGATAAGAAAAAAATACTTTCATCTCTAGCAGCAGCAGGAATTTTAACTGCTAGCGTACTAGGAGCAAATGTTAATGCTTCAACAAATTTAGAATCAGTTGGAGTATATAAAAATTTAGTTGCAGGTAAAACTGTAGTACCTTATGTACTAAAAGATAGTGAGACACCTGTAACAGTAAAAGATGTAAAAGCAGAATTTGGAAATTTACAATTAGTAAATGGAAATGCCGTTACTAGTGAAGATGCAAAACTAGGAACAGGAAATACATTTAAAGCAAATAATGTTGAATATACAGTTTTAGTATATGGTGATGTAAATGGAGATGGAAAACTATCTACAGCAGATGCAAGATTAATTCAAAAAGTAGCTATGGAGAGCGAAGATACATCATTTAATGCTGTTCAAACAGAAGCAGCAGATGTTGCTGATAATGATGGAAAAATCTCTACTAAAGATGCTAGAGCAATACAACAATTTGTAATGAAAAATCAAGATACATATATAAATAAGTTACCAGCAGAAGAGCCAGCAGAAGAATCTAACTATTCATTAACAGTTAATAACAATGGATATATTAATACAGAGAATGTAGCTAATACTGTATTAAATGTTTCTTTAGATGAAACTCAAGATGAAGCACAAAGATTAACAGTAAAAATAACTGGAAAAGATAATAACGGAGACAAAATAGAAGAAACAGAAACAATAACAATTCCAGCACATACAGACTTTGTTAAAATTCCAACAACATTTGATTTTACAGATTATGCAAATGGAGACATAAAAATAGAGTTACTAGATGGAGAAACAGTTGTAGCTACTGTTACTGCAGAAAAGAACACAGTAGTTCCAAATGCTACAAAAGTAATAACTGACCGTGTTAATACAAAAAAAGCTACATTATCTTTAGAGGCTTGTGGAGATAGTGACGTAACAAAAGTATACTATGTTGTTGCAGGAAAAGATGAAACAATATCTAATAAAGAAGATTTAGTAAATGAAATTGCTGTATCAGGAAATAAAATATCAGGTAAAATAGTTTCTAATGAATTAGATACTGATACTGCTTATAAATTATTCTATGTATTAGAAAATTCTTACGGAAGCAAATCTGAAATAAAATCAGTTATGATTACTAGTGATAGTAACGATGTAAAACAAGCTGATAAAGTTAAAGAAATAACTGTTCCAAATCTAGAAAAAAGTGAAGTTAATTTTACTTGGACAGGTGTAAATGATGATGAAGTAGATAACTACATTGTAACTTTATACAAAGATGGAAATGCTGTTGCTGAAAAAACAATAGCAAACAATGCTGGAGCAGATGTAACAGTTGAATTCGTAGATAATATGAAAGAAGCTGGAACATATAAAATAGCTGTTTATACTGAAGCTACAGAGCTTAGAGAATCTTCAGAAGTTACTGAATCAGAAGAAGTAACAATTGGAAAATTAGCAGCTGTAACTGGATTAGAATTTAGAAATGAAGATGACAAGGTAATGTTATCTTGGAAAAATTCTAATGATGAAGAAAGCTTTAAAGAATACAAAATAGAACTATATACTATAGATGAAGACGGAAATGAAGTTCTATCTTACACAGTTGATCCTGCTTTAGCAGCTGATAAGAATGAATTAGATGTTACTGCTCATATTAGTAACAACACAATTTATATAGCAAAAGTAACAGTAGTAGCAAATGATGATACATTAGCTACAATTTCATCAGATGAAACAGTATCTGGAGAATTCTATAAAGTTGGTATTCCTTCAATAGCTGATGCTGATACAACAGAAACTACTGTTACATTACAAGTTAGTGGTATAAACATTCCAGGAAAAACAACTACATATCAAGTAAAAATATTTAATGTAAATGAAGGACATTCAGCAGAAGAACCAGCTTTAACATTAGATGATACTAGAGATGTTGAAGTTAAAGATGGCAAAATAGTAATAGATGACTTAGACAGCAATAGTCCTTATGCATTTAAACTTGTTGCAATAGTTGATGGAGAAAAAGTAGAATCTGACTATACAACAGCAGGAGATAATGGTTATGTAGTACGTACATTACCAGAATTAACAGACTTAACTGTAGTTGCTAACGAAAAAGATGCAGAAGATGCAGGAAAAGTATATGTAGTAGATGCAGATACAATTAAAATTGCTGGAGAGACAATAGATTTAGCAAATTACAATAATAGTGCTAAACTTGCAGATTCTATGAAATTACTAGGTGCATTAGAAGCAGGAGACGAAGTTTCTATAGAAGGAAACAACATTACATTAAAATTAGATGGTGGAGCATCAGCAAGTGTTGCAGTAAGAGACCTAAGTGGATTAGATCTTAAAGATGCAACAATCGATATTGAAAGCAATGACTTTAGCAAAACAATATATATAAGTGAAGCAAAAGAAGTTATTTTAAGAGGTACAGATTCTATATTTAATATAGATGGAGTTACAGCAGAAAAAATAACATTAACAGATGGTGTAGAAGTTGTTGGAGATACAGAATATACAATAAGCGCTAATTCTACAGTTATTATAAATGGTGCAAGTGTAACAACTGAAGAAGAGACTGTAATTAATGCTAGTGGAAATTCATTAACAGTAACAATAAATGAAAAATCAAATGACTTAGTATTTGAGAACAAGAAAAATGATAATTTAACAATTTTCTTTGATGGAAATGATGAGCATACATCAGTTCAATCTGGAAGCATTGTAATTAAATCAACAGGTGGAACAGTTACTGTAAGATCAGATTCTAATGTTAGTGCAGATTTAACAATTGAGGTTAACTCTGGAATAGTAGATATAAATCAAGCAGCATTAACAGGTGATAAAAATGTAACTGTATCTGTAGAAGAAGGAAAAACTTCAACTATTACAGCTATTGCAAAAACAAATGCACCAGTAGACTTTTCAGATGGAGTGTCTGTAGATGTTACAGATGAAGAGTTAAGAGATTATGAAGGTGTAACAGATGACAACTTTGATGAAGTAAAAGATTTCTTAGCTTCATTTGGATTAAATGGAACAGGTGCAACAATAACAGTTGCAAAAGGTAATAACGAAGTTACAATTACTTTCGCTCCAGAAAAAGATAATACTATTGAAAATGTAGAAATAGGTAACTTAAAATAAATTAGGATTTATCCTAAATTAAAAAAGGTAGGAGGAAAACTCCTACCTTTTTTAAATGCGTAAAAGAATTGAAGTCTATAGCCAAGAAAATTCGACAATAGCAAGTCTTTTTTTATGAATAATAGAAAGTTGTATAAAAAAGTAATATATGATAAAATAGTGAAAGAAAGCAACAAAATATAATAAAAGGGAGGTATAAAATGATAATTTGGCTTCTATATATCTTTTTTGTTGTAGGAATACCAATAATCTTTTGCTTATTATTATATAGACTACGAAAAAGAATTCCTTATGGGCATATTATTATGCCAATTATAATAGGAATAATTGCTCTTAGATCAGTTATTCTTTCACTAATGTATATGCTTATACCAGTTATTTCAGACACCTCTTATGAACTTTTTAAATCGTGCTTAGTGCTACTAATACAATATTTTTATTATGCTATTTTAACAGTGTGTTTTTATATTGCCTCTTATATCATTATGGGAAAAGATAAAAAGTTCATAATTTCTACAATAATAATTACAGTTATTATTGTTGTACTAATATATTTTCTAGGAGGAATCATGTTTAAAGAGCGTGAAAGACCTGATGAATTATACTTAAAAATGCAAGAGTTTAATTCTAATAATAATCTTGTTGGATTAACAAAACGAGAGGTTATTCAACTACTAGGAAAACCAAGGGAATTAGATGACGATACTGATTATATGGATTTAGACTACTATACTTTTAATGCTGGAACTATATATGAAGGAATAATTTGGGGAGATTTTAATATTTTCACAACAAAGCATTATTATAAATATTCAGTGTATTTTGATGAAACAAATAAAGTAGAATATACCTCGTTGAAAGAAGTAAGTACCTAAAATACTTACTTCTCTTTAATATTTTTAGTCACATGCTCAAGAAATTTTTCGGCTGGTTTAGAAAATACTTGATACTTCTTCCAAACTAAAACTAAATTAGCCTTTAAGGTAGGAGAGAAAGGTTTAAAACATAGATTACTATTATCAGAAACATTTACTAATTTATCTAAAGTAATTACAGAACCTAAGCCCTGTTCCACAAATAAAGCAGCATTATATATTAAATTGTATGTGGCAACCATATTTAATTTTTCAATATTAGTTTCTAACCATCCATTTAATTCATTGTTTTCAAGAGCTTGCTTAGAACAAAGAAGTGGTATATCTAAAAGGTCTTTAGAACTAACGTAATCTTTTTTAGCAAGAGGATTATCCTTTCTCATCAAAAGCCCCCAAGTATCAGACATTGGTAATTTTATATAGTTATATTTTTTTATATCAGATGGCTCAAGTAATATACCAAAATCAATTAAACCTTTATCTAATTTTTCCAAAACATCTTCACTATTGCCACTAAATAAATGATAATGAATATTAGGGTATTTATTATAAAGATTAACACACATATCTGCTATTGCTCTCATGCTATCTGTCTCAGCAGCACCAAGATAAATATCGCCAACAATTATTTCATTTGTGTTTTTTAACTCTGATTCTGTTTTCTCCACTAGCTCAATTATTTCGGCAGCTCTTTTACGAAGCAGTATGCCGTCTTCTGTTAGTGTAATTCTTCTTTTACCTCTAATGAATAATGTTTTTCCCATTTCATTTTCTAAATCCATTAGTTGCTTTGAAAGAGTTGGCTGAGTTATATGTAGGCTCTCTGCTGCAGCTGTAATGTTTTCCTCTCTAGCGACTTCTAAAAAATATTTTAAAACTCTAAGTTCCATATTATATCCCATTCCTTTACAAACAATTTGTATATATTATAATATTATTTTACCATAGTTGCAAGTTATGATAAATTATTCAAAATAAGTATTGGCTATTTTTAAAAATAACATATATAATATGTATAAACAATGAAGGTGGGAAAAATATGTTAGAGGAAAATAGAAAGGAAGTAATTATTCAAAACTTAAAAGATGCAGGGTGTAGTTCAAAAATTATAGATGACTTTTTAAGCTTGTGGAAGCAAAATAAAATAGAAGATATCTATACATTACTTAGAAGATACAGAGCCAGTTTATTAGAGAATATTCATAAAAAACAAAAAGAAATTGATATACTTGATTATTTATTTTTAAGTCTAAAAAATATAAAGTAAGGAAAAGGAGGCAAAAAAATTGCAAAAACAAATTATAGTCATTTGCATTTTTGTTATAATAATTATATTAGTAGTAATTACATTTAGTATATATAATTCTAAAGAAGAACAGAATCTAAATTACATAAATATGCAAGATACTAATTATGATAGTAATATACTAAATAATCAAAATTCAGAAAATATGTCAAATGAAATTGAAAACAATATTGAGGAGGGTTTTAATATGAATAATCAAAATGAAAATATAAAAATAAATTTAACCGTAAACAATAAAACTTTTTGTGCAACATTGGAAAATAATGAAACAACAAGGGAGTTGACTCAAATGTTTCCCATGACTATTCAAATGAGTGATTTAAACTCAAATGAAAAATACAATTATTTGGATACTAATTTAACTACTAATGCAAGTAGAGTAAGTAGAATAAATGCAGGTGATATAAAATTATTTGGAAGTAAATGTTTAGTTGTATTTTATGAAAGTTTTAACACATCATATAGTTATACAAATTTAGGTAGAGTAGATAATGCAAATGATTTTGTAAATGAATTAGGAAGAGGAAGTGTGGCCATTACTTTTGAACTTACAGAATAAAAAGATTTTGAAAATAATTGATTTTGGCGTTGTTAAACGTCGCTTCGAAAATCCTCAGCGTACACAAAGTACGCTTCCGGTTTTCTTGCTAGTTTGCCTAGCCAAAATACAATTCTTTTCAAAATCCAAATCAAAAGTGAAAGCAAGAAGGAGAAAGGAGGAATAGAACATATGGAAACAAGAAATATAATAGAAAATCAGACTTTTGATGAAGAAAGAGCCTTATACAATTTAAAAGATACAGAAGTTAAAAATTGTACATTTGCAGGAGAAAAAGATGGAGAGTCTGTTTTAAAAGAAACAAGAAATATCTGTGTTAGAGATTGTGTATTTTCTTTAAGATATCCATTATGGCATGCTAAAAAATATGAATTAATTAATTCCACATTTGATGAAAAAACAAGAGTACCAATTTGGTATTCAGATGAAGGCTTAATTGAAAATTGTAAATTAAATGGAATAAAAATGCTAAGAGAGTGTAATAATGCAATTATAAGAAATTCAGAAATAATTTCTCCTGAATTTGGATGGAAATGTAATAATGTCACTATAGAAGACACAAAAATTGAATCAGAGTATATCTTTTTAGATAGTAAAAATATTAAAATAAAACATATAGAATTTCAAGGAAAATATTCTTTCCAATATGTAGAAAACTTAGAAATTGAAAATTGTACCTTAGATACAAAAGATGCTTTTTGGCATGCTAAAAACGTAACAGTAAAAAATTCAATTGTAAAAGGGGAATATCTTGCTTGGTTTTCAGATGGCTTAACACTTATAAATTGTAAAATTATTGGGACACAACCATTATGCTATTGTAAAAATCTAAAACTAATAAATTGCACAATGGAAGGCTGTGATTTAGCATTTGAATATTCAGAAGTAGAAGCCGATATAAAAGGTAATGTTGATTCAATAAAAAATCCTAAATCAGGTACAATAACCGTAGATAGTGTTGGAGAAATAATAAATGAAGATTCTATCATGGAAGTTAATGGAAAGGTTGTAATAAGGAATAAGGATTCAATGTTATAAAATATTATAAATAAAAAAAGAAAGAAGGTATTTTTATGGAAGAAAAATTAAACTTAGTTCAAGAATGGGATAAAACATTCCCTAAGAGTGAAAAGGTAAATCATAGAAAGGTGACATTTCATAATCGTTATGGAATTACTTTAGCAGCAGATTTATACGAGCCAAAAGAATATGAAGGAAAGTTATCAGCAATTGCAGTATGTGGACCTTTTGGAGCAGTAAAAGAGCAAGCATCAGGCTTATATGCACAAATTATGGCAGAAAGAGGTTTTTTAAGCATAGCATTTGACCCATCCTATACAGGAGAAAGTAGTGGAACACCTCGTTATATGGCCTCTCCAGATATAAATACAGAAGATTTCCAAGCAGCTGTTGACTTTTTATCGGTGCAGGAAAATGTTGACCCAGAAAAAATTGGTATTCTTGGAATTTGTGGCTGGGGAGGAATGGCACTAAATACAGCAGCAATTGATACAAGAATAAAAGCAACGGTTGTATCAACAATGTACGATATGAGTAGAATTGCAGCAAAAGGATATTTTGATGCACAAGATAGTGAAGAAGATAGACACAATTCGCGCGTTGCATTTAATACACAAAGAACAGAGGATTATAGAACAGGAGAATATAAAAGAGCAGGAGGAGTAGTTGACTCACTTCCAGAAGACGCACCATTCTTTGTAAAAGATTATTATGATTATTACAAAACAAAACGTGGATATCATAGAAGGTCACTAAATTCAAATGATGGATGGAATGTAACAGGAACAATGTCTTTCTTAAATCAACCAATTTTACAATATAGCAATGAAATTAGAAGTGCTGTGCTAATTATACATGGAGAAAAAGCTCATTCATGCTATATGGGTAAAGATGCCTATAAAAATATGACAGAGAATAGTAAATACACAGACAATAAAGAATTGATGATTATTCCAGGTGCTGTTCATACAGATTTATATGATAAGGTTGATATTATTCCATTTGACAAGATTGAAGATTTCTTTAAAACTAATTTAAAGTAAACAATTACAAGATAATTATTTTATACGGCGTAAAGTATAGAATAATTATCTTTTTTTTGGTATTATGTTCAAAAAGTTAGCAACTTAAAATAAAATAAGTAACGAAACCTCAAAAAAATGACACATAATAAGTAGAAAGGAGAAAAATAAAAGAGGGGATAATATGGAAAGTATTAAAGAAGTATACGATAATTATGCAAAATTAGTCTACCATTATATATTTTCTATAACAAGAGATAAAGAACTTTCGGAAGAAATAATGCAAGAAACCTTTGTTATTGCAATAAATCAAATAAATAAATTTAGAGGGGATTGCAAAATTTCGGTATGGTTATGCCAAATTGCAAAGAATGTCTTATATAAAGAAACTCACAAGAATAAAATAAAAACTATTCCAATTGAAGAATTAGAATTATTTGATGATAATAATATAGAAGATATTGTTATAGAAAATGAACAGAAAAGAAGATTGTATAAGGCTATTGATAAGCTCGATACCAGTACAAGAGAAGTTATGTATTTGCGATTGGAAGGAAATATGTCATTCAGGGAAATAGGTAGAATTTTAAATAAAACAGAAAATTGGGTAAGAGTAACATTCTTTCGTGGAAAACAAAAAATAAATGAGGAGGTTATTGATGATGAATAAAAAAGATTGTAAAATTATACAAGACTTATTACCAAGTTATAGTGATGGTATAACAAGTCAAGAAACAAATAATTACATAGAAGACCACTTAAAAAATTGTGCAGAATGTAAAAATATATTAAAAAACATGAATAAAGAGATAGAACCAAATGAAACGATAGATCAAGCCAAAGAATTAAAATACCTTAGAAGCTTCAAAAACAGAAGAAATTTTATGGTGGTTTTAAGTATAATACTTACTATATGTTTGTGTGTAGGAGTTTTATTAGTTAGGATACCACTTAATCCAGATAGATTTAATGTAGAGTGGATGTATATGGAGAATAATGAACTTAATATCTATCTAAATACAAATTATAGTAATATTGTTGTTACAGGAGAAGTAGAAAGTAATGAGGAGAAGAAAGAAATCGTAATTAAAGTAAAAGGAGGTATTCCTAATGGAATAAGTGGAGGTAATTATGGAATAAATGCAAACATAGATATTGATGAAAATACTGAGAATATATATATAGAAGGAGCATTTGGCAAGAGAAAACTAATTTGGAGCAAAAATATGAATATTATGACAAAAGAAGAATGGGAAAGATGGTATATTGAAGAATATATCCCTGAACAATTAGAAAAAACACAAGGAATATATTATGAGGATATAAAAGGAAAAAAACAATGGATTGCAACACCAGAATGGAATCTAATCTACGAAAAAATTTTTAAAGAATAATAGTAAAATGATGTACCAATCTTTGGAAAATTATTTTATACGATAAAGAGTATAGAATAATTTTCTTTTTTATGATATAGTATAAAAAACGAGGTGAAATATGATAAAAATAAGTTTTGAAGAAAATAAATCAGTTGCGTATGATGAGGATAAGCCAATTGGTGAATGTAATTTTATAGAAAAAGAAAATACTTGGAATATAGTTCATACAGAAGTGGATGAAGCATATCAAGGTCAAGGGATAGCAAGAAAATTAGTAGAGTGTGTTATTGAAAATGCAAAGAAATGTAATAAGATGCTAATTGCTGATTGTTCGTATGCAAAGATAGTTTTAGAGAGACAAAATAGAAACAGAGAGGAGTAAAAGTATGAGAATAGCAATTATTTATTCAAGCAAAACTGGAAACACAAAGATGATAGCAGAGTGGATAAAGGAAAATTTACAAAAAGAGGATATTGTTTATTTTGGAAATCCTACTGAAGAATTACCTAATGCTGACATTTATATTATTGGCTCTTGGACAGACAAAGGAAACGCAACAAACGATATTGTAGAAGCTCTTAAAAAGATAAAAAATAAAAAAATTGCATATTTTGGAACAGCAGGTTTTGGAGGAAGCGAAGAGTACTATAAAAAATTGTTTGAAAGAGTAAAAGTTAATATTGATTCTTCTAATGAAATATTGGGATATTTTTATTGTCAAGGAAAAATGCCTATGCAAGTGAAAGAAAGATATGAGCAGATGATTATTCAAAATCCAGAAGATGCTCATTTAAAGGTAGCGATAGAAAACTTTGATGAAGCTTCAATACATCCGGATGAAGAAGACAAAAATAATGTGAAAACGTGGGTGGAATGCAATATATTGAACAAAAGTCTATTATGACAGATGAACTAAGACATGCAAGCAAATATAATTTTTTAATTCACAATGCAAAATAAGATAATTATGAAAGTAGGAACTCACTTGAAAGCTTCCTACTTTTGTGCTAATATAAAAACCAAGGAGAAAAAGAAATATGATTAGATTATTTTATATTAAAAATAGATTAAAAAATAAAAAACTAATAAATGAAAATGATGATAAAATTTTAGGTAAATATAAAGAAATATCAAAATTGTCAAAACAAGATATAATAAAAAAATTAAGCTCAAATGAAGAAAAAGGTCTTACTTCAAAAGAAGCAAAAAATAGATTAGAAGAAAACGGAGAAAACATAGTAGTAAAAGAAAAAAGGCATTCATGGCCATATTTCTTTCTAAATTCTTTTAAAGATAAATTCATACTTATTTTAGTAATATTAGCAATTATAAATGATTTAGTGTCAGATGATAGTATTGGAACAATAATAATTTTAGCAATAGGATTTGTAAGCGCAATGATAAAATTCGCCCAAAACTATTCTACCTACAAATTTAACCAATCTTTAAAAAACAAAATGTTTTCAACTGCAACAGTATTAAGAGATGGAAAAGAAAAGACTATAAGAGTAGAAAATGTTGTAAAAGGAGATATCATACATCTAAATGCAGGAGCAATAATACCAGCTGATGTAATGATAATAGAAAATAAAGATCTATTTTTAAATCAATCAGTATTTACAGGTGAGAGTATTCCAGTAGAAAAGACAATAGAGAGTAATAACGCAAATGAAATTTTTTCCATTTCTAATATAGGCTTGATGGGAACAAGTGTTATAAGTGGAAACGCAACAGCAATTGTAATAGAAACTGGTTTTTCTACATATCTAGGAGGAATGGGAAAACAGATAAATTCAAAAAGAGAATTAACCAATTTTGAAAAAGGAATGAATAATATAACCAAATTGCTTATTAGATACATGGTTATAGTTTCCATAGCAGTATTTGTAATTTATGCATTTATTCGTAAAGATGTATTAGAAGCAATTTTGTTTGCATTATCTGTTGCAGTAGGAATTACTCCAACAATGCTACCAATGATTGTAAATGTTAACTTGACAAAAGGTACCAAATCTCTTGCTAAGAAAAAAACACTAGTAAAAAATATTCAATCCATTCAAAATTTAGGAGCAATAGATGTACTATGCACCGATAAAACAGGAACACTTACATTGGACAAAATAGTATTGCAAAAGTATATAAATGTAGAAGGAAAAGAAGATTTATCAATTTTAGAATATGCATATATCAATAGCTATTATGGTACTGGAATGAAAAATCTAGTAGATAGGGCTGTTATAACTTTTGGTAATGAGCATGATATAAAATCCAAAATAGAGACCTATGAAAAAATAGATGAAATACCTTTTGATTATACAAGAAAGAAAATGAGTGTAGTTGTAAAACATAATGAACATTATAGAATGATAACAAAAGGAGCACTTGAAGAAATACTAAAAGGTTGCACAGAAGTAAAGATAAATGGAGAGCATAAACCACTTACTAGTGAACTTATAGAAAATATAAATAAAAATGCTATGGAACTAGAAAAACAAGGAATGCAAGTTATTGCTCTATCCTCAAAACGTGGTGATGAAGCCATTACAGATGAAAGTAGTATGGCATTTATAGGATTTGTAGCATTTTTAGATCCACCTAAAAAAGAGGTTAAAGCAACCATAAAGAAACTTAAAAATTATGGAATTACTACCAAAATATTAACAGGAGATAATGCTTATACCACAGAAAATATATGTAATCTAGTTGGAATACCTAATAATAAGGTTTTATTAGGTAGTGAAATAGATAAAATGTCTGAAGAAGAGCTATTAAAACAAGTTGAAGAAGTAAATGTTTTTGCTAGAATGAACCCATTGCAGAAAGAAAAGATAATTACAATGTTAAAGAAAAATGGCCATGTAGTAGGGTATATGGGAGATGGTGTAAATGATGCTCCTTCATTACATAATGCCGATGTAGGAATTTGTGTTGATTCTGCTACAGATATTGCTAAAGAAGCAAGTGATATAATACTTTTAGAAAAAAGTTTGAATGTAATATATGATGGAGTTATAGAGGGAAGAAAGGTATATGGAAATATTATTAAATATATGAAAATGGCACTAAGTTCAGACTTTGGAGATGTATTCAGTATATTTATTGCAAGCATTTTCTTACCATTTTTACCATTATTACCAATTCAAATGCTAATACAAGACTTTTTATATGACTTTTCTCAAATAGCAATTCCGTATGATAATGTAGATGCTGAATTCCTTGCTAAGCCTAGAAAATGGGATACAAAAGGATTAGGAACATTTATGAATGTTATGGGACCTATAAGCTCAATAATAGATGTGCTTGCATTTTTAGCATTTTGGTTTATATTAGGATATAATTCTGTTGATATGCAGTCATATTTCCAAACAGCATGGTTCGTAGAGTGTTTAATTAGTGAAACTTTAATAATATATTTTGTACGTACGGCGAAAATACCGTTTATACAGTCTAAACCAAATTCAAAATTAGTTTGTCTCACAATTGTTACAATAGTAGGAACAATATTAGCTCCTATATTATTGCACAATATATCAGCATTTAATTTTGAGATATTACCACCTATATATTATTTAATTGTTATTATTCTAAGTATGCTATATGTTATTTTAGTACAAATAGTTAAAAAGATTTACATAAAGAAAGTAGGAGAGTGGCTATAGGATTTAAAAAGAATATTTTTATTCTTTACAATAATTTTTGTAAAATACCAACAAAAGCACATAAAAATGTGTCTAAATAATAAGAAAGGGAAAAGGTGATAAAAATGAAAAAAGGAATAAAGATATTACTTATTATAATTGGAATAGCAATAGTTTTAGGACTAATATTTTTTGCAGTTAATTACAATAGAGTTCATAATTCAGAAGAATTAAAATCTGCTGAAAATGATAATATGAAGGCAACCATAAAGGCAGTAGTTGTAAAAGTAAATGAGAACAATATATTGGCTATGGGGATAGAAAACGGAACAGAATTATATAGTATTGGAATAAAAAATATTGAAAATGTTGAATTTAAAAAAGGACAAGAAATTTTAATATATTTTAATGGAGATGTAATGGATACTTATCCTGCACAACTTGGTAATATTGGAAAAATTGAAATTTTAAAGGAACAAAGTGAGATACAAATACCGGATGACATATTAAGATTTTGTTATAATTCAAAGGATAATGTAACCATTACTATATCTGAATTATCGAATAGCGGTATAACACTAAATATAGTAGACAAAAATGAGTTACCATATAATTATGCACATAGTTATATAATTAATAAAAAAGTAAAAAATGAAAATTATACTGGTGTCGGAGAGCAAATAGGAGAAAATACGAAGAATTCTACTGCTGGATATACTGGAACAGGAGCAGAATATGTATGGAAAGAATTAGATAAAATTTCTGATATTTCAAGTGAAAGCACAGAAGAAACTTTAACATATAATTTACCCTATATAAAAGAAGGAGAAGACTATTATTTGATAGATGGAAGAAAATTCAATTGGACTAAATTATATGGAACATTAGGTGAGCGGTGAATATGAATTTGTTTTATCAGATAATGATTCTCTTACTGTAAGAGTAACATTTACAATAAGCAAAGACGGAAAATTGACATATGATTCACCAACTTTTTAATAATATTAAAGTTAAACAAAAATAGTAATTTCAATGAGAGTAGTTATATTGATAATTACTCTCATTTTTGCTATTATAATGCTATATAAAACCTTTATTTGTATAATTCTACTAATAGTAGAGAACGAAAATATATAACTCTACTAATAGTAACTTCAACTTATTAAAATTTTTGGGTATATTACAATTAAATTATAATTGAAGGAGAACAAAATATGAATCAAGAAAAAATAGGAAAATTTATTGCCCAATGCAGAAAAGAAAAAAATCTTACGCAGATACAATTAGCAGAAAAATTGAATATATCTGATAAGGCTGTTTCTAAATGGGAAACAGGTAGAGGAATGCCAGATTCTTCTATTATGCTACAACTATGTAATTATTTAGAAATTAATGTAAATGAATTATTAAGTGGAGAACATTTAAAAGATACACAATATGAAGAAAAAGCTAATGAAAACATTATAAATATTGTAAAAGAAGCTGATAGAAGCAAAAAAACTAAAAATATGATAATAATTGTACTTGCTATTTTATTATTTGTTTTTTTAATGATTAAAATTTCTATTGCTATTTATAATAACATTGAAATAAGTCTTGATTATGATGATAGTCTAATAAAATGTAAAATTGAAAATGATAATATTATTTGTACTTTTAATGGCTCTAGTTTAGTTAGCTTATCCTCTGAAGCAATTAATACTGATACAGAAACACTAATTTTTATAACAGGCAAAATGTTATTACAAAATAAAATCCGTAGCCATTTTGAAACTTGGCATTCTATGGCGCAATTAAATAATGGTGAAAGTCCTACTTTTAATTCACAAATAATAATTGATAAGAACAAAAATATAGAAAATTGTAAAGATAAAATTAAAGTTTATTACACTACTGAATCATTTACCAAAATAAAAAAAGCTACCAAAGAAGAATTACAAAAAATAGTAGAAGAATCTCATTTGATGAACGAAAATTAAAAAAGTTTGTATTAAATATGTAGTTTTATATGAATTATCAATTTAGTGATTATTAGAAAAATATTAATCATAAGGGGAATGTTTGAATATGAAAAAAATAATGAATGTAATAGTTATGGGGTTATGTATTATATTTATAGGATTTGTAATGATATTTAGTATGTTGCCTAATACTGTATTAAATGTGTCAGTAACAATAGGTGGATTTGCAATACCAATTGTTATAATAATAATTACAATGATAATTGAAATAAAGAAAACAAAAGATTCACAAGAAAAGAGTAAAATAAGAGAATTTTGGTTAAGAATATTATTTATTATATATTGTATATTACTAATCACAATTTTATTTTTGAATAATGAATATAGGATGTATGATTTTCATGGTATAAATATAAATACATTTTCAAGAGAACATTTTGAAACAATTAATATTATCCCATTTTCTACTATAATAGGCTATATCTATGGATTGCTATTTAAGGATGTTAGTACGAGTATAGTAATAATTAATTTAGTTACTAATTTACTTTTGTTTTCACCAATGGGATTTTTTATTCCTTTACTATTTAAAAATAGAATAACAAATATAAAACAATTTATAATATTAATTATTATACTTTCATTATTTGTTGAAATATTACAATTTATAACTTATAGAGGCTCAACTGATATTGATGATATTATATTAAATACAATGGGTGCAATTATTGTATATGCATTAATGAAAACAAAATTAGTAAAGAAAATATTAAAAAAAGCACTTGATATATCGGAATAACAAATTACATGTTTTAGATTAGTTTGAAATACAACTAATCTTTTTTTAGGTTTACAAAACATTTTGCTCGTAGTATAATTACCCTGGTAATAAAAATGAAATGATGCCATCGGAGAATTTGTAAATAAAGTAAAAGAAGAGTATATAAATATTTTAAAAGACATAGCTAATAAATGCTTTGAAAAACAATATTTTATATTTAGCCAATCAAATAGAATAACAAAAAGAATAAAAGAAAAATATGACGTTATTCCAGAATTTCTTTGGGACAAGTTTCCAAACTATGGTGTATTTAGAAATCCTAGAAGTGATAAATGGTTTGGAATTATTATGAATGTGGATAAAAGTAAGATTGTTTCCAATGAAGAGGGTGAAATAGAAATATTAAATGTAAAACTAGATGATGATGTGCCAAAATATGTAAAAGAAAGAGGCATTTATCCTTCATACCATTTAAGTAAAATTACAAGTAAACTAAGGAAGGAGCTAAATAAAGAATGATAAAAGAATTGCTTACCAGATTAAATAACCAAATTTTTAGTTAGGATAAGGAGGCAAAAATGAAAAAAATATCAAAATCAAGTAAGATATTAATTAGCATATTATTGGTAATATGCATAATTGCAATAGTATTCATTGTGAAAAGAATAAATGAACAAAATTCTAATTTGGATGGAAATGTAAATTCTAATAATGCTTCAATTTTTGAATCAGGAAATAATTTGAATAATATTATGAATACCATTGAAAATAATACAGTAAATAACACAGAAACTAATACAATCACTAATACAGAAAATATTATAGAAACTAATGTAACTAATACAATTATAACAAATACAGAAACTGTTACCGAAAATACTACTGATAACAACAAAACAGATACAATAGAAAATGTTTCGAATGAATTATTTTCACAATATTATAAAAAAGCAGAAAATATAATGAAAGATATGTCACTAGAGGAAAAAGTTGGACAAATGTTTCTAGTAAGATACCCAGATAGTGGTGTAATAAATCAAATAAAAAAAGAAGCACCGGGAGGATATATATTATTTGGAAAAGACTTTGATAATGAAACGAAAACAAGTATATTAAACGAGCTAACAAAAAATCAACAAGCTAGCAAAATAGGACTTATTTTTGGGGTTGACGAAGAAGGAGGAACCGTTGTAAGAGTAAGTTACCATAAAGCATTTAGAAGCTCAAAATTTAAATCACCACAAGAATTATGGAAACAAGGTCAATTACCTGCAATATTAAAAGATTCAAGAGAAAAATCATCATTATTAAAAAGTATAGGATTAAATATGAATTTAGCACCAGTTGTAGATGTTCCTTCAAAAACAAGTGCATTTATGTATGATAGGTCATATGGAAGAGAAGCACAAAACACAGCTACATATACATCTGAATTAATACAAACAATGAATAATGATAATATGATTTCTGTAATGAAACATTTTCCGGGGTACGGCGATAATGGAGATACACATACTGGAGTTGTAATTGATGAAAGACCATATTCAACATTTGAAACATCAGATTTTCTACCATTTGAAAGTGGTATAAAAGCAGGAGGACCATGTATATTAGTAAGTCATAATATAGTGAAATCAATGGATAAAAATTATCCAGCATCACTATCTAAAAATGTTCATAATATTTTAAGAGAAAATTTGAATTTTTCTGGAGTAATAATGACAGATGATTTAGCTATGGATGCAGTAAAGGCATATGTTGAAAATGGAGAAGCAGCAGTTCAAGCAGTACTTGCTGGAAATGATATGATAATTTCATCAGATTTTGTAAATCAAAAACAAGAAGTTTTAAAAGCTGTGAAAAATAAAAAAATAAGCGAAGATCTCATAAATAAGGCAGTTAGAAGAATACTTGCAATGAAAATTGCTTATGGAATAATAAAATGAAAATAGTAATTTATGTGGTGGCTAGAAAGAATAAGAATTGAAGTTAATTTTCAATTCTTATTTTTATATTCACTCATAATAATTTTAACCATTTCTTCAGGGCTTTCTTTGCAATTATTCTTTAACCATTTTTTTATAATAGCATTTAGTCCTGCTCTGAAAAATTCTATATGATAATCAATATATTCATTATCATAAAAATTTTTTGCCATTTCTGTATTATATTGTGTTATAGGAGTAATAGAAATATCTTCTAATTTAAAATATGTTTTAAAGAATATTTGGTTTTCACTAATATATTTGAACATATTTAGATAGCCAGCAGAATCTTGCTTGGAATTATTAGAAAATTGAAATTCTGCAAAATCTTCTGACATTTTAGTTTTTACTTTTTCTACTAAATCATAAATATCAATATAATTTGCATAAAAAGTAGAACGATTTAATTTAGCAATTTTACAAATTGTAGATACAGATATTTCAGATATATTTTTCTTTTGAATTAATTGCAAAAAAGTCTTTTCTATTTTTTCTTGTGAATCTCTTTTCCTTTTATTATTAGTTGTATTCATAAATAAAATCATTCCTTTCTTGCCTTCGCTTTCGCTTCGTCTGCGAAAGGCACAAATATATTCTCCTTAATTTAACAATAATCATTATTCCGACAAATATTAAAAATTGATGATTGATTTTCATTATTGAAGATATTATACTATATTTAATAAAAAACAACAAGTGTTGTTTTAAAGAAAGGAGTGAAAAGTATGGGAAAATTAAAAGAAACAAACAAAAAAATTGAGAAGGCAGTAGTTGGAGGCTATAAAAAAATAGAGAAAACTGTTGTGGGTGGCTATAAAAAAATAGAAGATAAGTTTGTTGACAATTTTTTAAGAAAAGATAACGAAACTATTGAAGAAGCAAAAGAGAGAATAAAAGAAGAGCAAGAAGAACTAAAAAGAAAAAATGAAGAAATAGTAAAAAATGGAGGAAAATAGTATGAAAAAGGAAACTCTTTTAGAAATAATATTAGGAACAATAGGAGGACTTGTATTTGCAGTAGGAATGTGTATGTGTTTAATTCCAGAATGGAATCTATTTAAAGTAGGAGTAATTGTTGCTATCATTGGTTTCATTATATTACTTGGAATTATACCAGTATATAAAAACTCTCATCCTAAAAAAGAACATACACCGGTAAATTGGGGAATCGTTGCCACTTGGATTATTGGAATTGTTGGGGCATTAGTTATGGGATTTGGAATGAGTAAAATAATGGTAGGAAGTGCAACACAAGTAGACTTTATTGTAGGTCTTATAACAGGTGTAATTGGTTTGCTTATATGTGTTTTAAATTACCCAATATATGCTTATATAACAAGAAAGTAAAGAGCATCTATAAGAAAAAATCAAATATAATATGTATGTGGCAATAGGAATAGCAACACTTGCATTTTATAATATAACAATGGCTATTATTGGAATTACAAGTTTTAGATTAGTTTGAAATACAACTAATCTTTTTTAGGTTTACAAAACATTTCGCAGATAGTATAATTAACTTGGTGATAAAAATGGTAAAAAAATTTAATATAGAAAATAAAGATATATGTATTCACTATAATAAAACAAATGTAAACCAATTACCAGTTGTAATACTAAATACTTATGGTAATGAAGGAGAAGATGTTTTTGATAAATGCAGGTTAATAGATTCTAAAGAATATATATTAGTTTCAATTTCTAATTTGGATTGGAATAATGATATGTCGCCATGGTTTGCACCAAAACTAAATAAAAATGATGTAGATTGTTTAGGAAAAGCAGATGAATATTTAGAACTTCTATTAAACAAAATTATTCCAAGTATAGAAAAATATGTTAAAAATAATCTAAAAATATCAATACAGTATTATGGAATAGCAGGTTATTCTTTAGCAGGACTATTTGCAGTATATTCTGGCTATAAAACAGATATGTTTTCTAAAATAGCATCTGCTTCTGGTTCTTTCTGGTTTCCTAATTTTGTAGAATTTGTAAAAGAAAATAATATTTCAGTCAATGTAGACAAAATATATTTTTCTTTAGGAAATAAGGAAAGTAAGGTTAGAAATCAAGTTCTATCAAAAGTAGAAGAAAATACTATAGAATTGGAAAAAATATACCATAGTAAAAAAATACAAACAATATATGAAGAAAATGAAGGAAATCATTTCACAGATGCAACTTTAAGAATGGCAAAAGGAATTAAATGGATAATTGATGGATAATGGGAGAAAAATATGAAAATTATTTTAGTTCTAGGAATATTTCTAGTAGGCATATTAATACCGTATATAATATCTGCTATAATAATATGCTTAATACAAACAAAATCAATAAAGAATAAGGCTGTTAAAATTTTGATAATTATAATCGTTTTATTTTGTACATGTATCTTATTTTATAAGATAGCCAAAATCTCATAGAGTTATCAAATAACTGATTAAATGATATCATCTTAAAAGAGTTCTAATAAAAAAGGAGCAAAAAATGATAATAAATACAGGTTGTAGAACAGATATACCAGCATTTTATTCTAAATGGTTAATGAATAGAATTAGAGAAGGATTTGTACTAGTTAGAAATCCATATAACCCACTAAGTGTAACAAAATATAGTTTGTCACCAGATGTTGTGGATTGCTTAGCATTTTGTACAAAAAATCCAGAGCCTATGCTAAAATATTTGGATGAAATAGATAAATATAAACAGTATTGGTTTGTAACAATAACACCTTATGGAAAAGATATAGAGCCCAATGTTCCAGATAAGAGACAAGTAATAGAGAGCTTTAAAAAATTATCAAATCATATTGGAGTTAATGCTATAGGTTGGAGATATGATCCAATATTTATAGATAATAATTTTAATGTTGAAAAACATATAGAATGTTTTGAAAAAATGGCAAAAGAATTAAAAGGATATACACATAACTGTACCATAAGTTTTTTAGATTTATATGAAAAAGTAAAAAGGAACTCACCAGAATTAAAGCCACCGACAAAAAATGAGCAAATTGAAATTGCAAAAGCCTTTAGTAAAATAGGAAAAGAAAATGATATAGTAATACATAGTTGTTGTGAGAAAACATATCTTGCAGAATATGGACTAGATATTAGTGGATGTATGAGTAAAGAAATAGTAGAAGAGGCAATTGGATATTCTTTAAATCCACCAAAAGTACAAAACTTAAGAGAAAGTTGTAATTGCTTAATGGGAAATGACATAGGAGCATATAATACATGTGGACATTTATGCAAATATTGTTATGCCGATTATAATAAGGAATTAGTGCTGGAAAATATGAGAAAGCATAATGAGGATTCTCCACTTCTAATTGGTAAAGTAAGTAAAGAGGATAAAATAACAGAGGCAAGACAAAAGCGTTGGAAGGTCGTAAATGAGCAAATTAGCTTTTTGTAATACAGCAAAATAGTAGAAATAAATCTGCTAACAGATAAGTGAAATATAAAGCTACTATATGGAGTGAACACGGATTATTAGAAAAAAGTTTAATAATTGGAGTTTACTTTGTATAGTAGCTTTTATTCTGTTAAGTTGAAAATATATAATAAAAAATAATAAAAAAGATGTTGACACGGTGTCAGAAGTGTGACATATAATAATTATACTGACACGGTGTCAGAAGAAAGGAGAAAACAAAATGGCTAAGGAAATAATTGATGTTAGGAAAGAAGAAATTATAAATGCATGTGAAAAACTTTATGAAAATAACAATTTTAAAGATATAACAATAAAAAGTATAGGAGAGAAAACAACCTTTTCTCGTACATCAATATACAATTATTTTCAAACAAAAGAAGAAATATTCCTTGCACTTTTAAAAAGAGAATATGAAAGATGGATAGATGATTTAAATGAAATGTATGAACAAAATCAAGAAATGACAAAAGAATTATTTGCCGATAAACTAGCACAAACGGTAGCCAAAAGGAAAAATCTATTAAAATTACTTTCTATGAATATGTACGATATGGAAGAAAACAGTAGAATGGAAGAGTTGATAGAATTTAAAAGAGCTTATGGAAATGCAATAAAAATGGTAAGAAAATGTGTTGATAAATTCTTTAATAAAATGAGTGATAGTGAAAAAGAAGAATTTATATTCTTGTTCTTTCCACTAATGTATGGAATTTATCCTTATGCAGAAGTAACAGAAAAACAAATGAAAGCAATGGAAGTTGCTAATGTTCCATTTAAATATTTATCTATTTATGACATTACCTATAAGGGAATTTTAAAATTATTAAGTTAGAAGGAAAAGTATGAAAATTGTAATTTTAACAGGAAGCAATAATTTACACGGCACATCAAATACTTTAGTTGATGAATTTATAAAAGGAGCAAAAGAAAATGGAAATGAAATTGTAAGATTTGATACTGCACATTTAGAGATACATCCATGTATTGGATGTAACCATTGTGGAATGGACGGAGACTGTGTATTTAAAGATGACATGGTACAGATATTAGATGAAGTAGAAAGTGCAGATATGCTAGTTTTTGCAACACCAGTTTATTATTTTGCAATGACAGCACCACTTAAAGCTACAATAGACAGATTCTATTCAAGAACTGGAAGAATAAGCAGTAAAAGATTAAGAACAGCATTTATTATGACTTGTTGGAATACAGACGATTCAACAGTAGAGCCTTTAATTGTACATTATAAAAAATTAGTAAGCTATATGCATTATATAGACGAAGGTATGATTGTAGGAAAAGGCTGTGGAACAGTTGGAATGATGCCAGAGCACTTTTATAAAGAAGCGTATGAGTTAGGTAAAAAGATTAAATAAAATAGGAGGAAAGAATTATGAAAATTACAGAAAAAGCAATGGAAAATTGCAAAAAATTATTTCCAGAAGCAAATTTACAAGAAAATTATGACGAAGAGTTAATGGAAATTATCACAAATTTTAGCTTAGATGAGGCACAAGAATACGACAATATAGATGAAAAAACAAGACAAATGGTAATCTTAGCTGCAACAATAGCAACTCAAACACCAAAGAGATATGAGCAAGCAATAAAAGCAGCATTAAATGTAGGTGTTACTCCAATTGAAATTAAGGAAATATTATATCAGGCAGTTCCTTATGTAGGAGTTTTAAAAGTGTTAGATTTATTAGAGCCAACAAATAAAATATTTGAAGAAAAAGGAATTAAATTACCATTAGAAAAACAAGGAACAACAAACAGAGAAAATCGTTTTGACAAAGGATTAGAAGTGCAAAAATCAATATTTGGAGATGTAATTGATAAAAATTATGAAAATTCTCCAAAAAATCAAGTTCATATTCAAAAATTCTTATCAGATAACTGCTTTGGAGATTATTATACAAGAAATGGATTAGATGTAAAAACAAGAGAATTAATTACATTTTCAATATTGATTTCACAAGGTGGTTGTGAGCCACAAGTAAAAGGACATATAGCAGGAAATGTAAATGTAGGAAACGATAAGCAAATATTATTAAATACAGTAACAGCGCTTCTTCCTTATATAGGCTATCCAAGAAGTTTAAATGCGATGGCGTGTATAAATCAAGTAATACCAGAATAAAGGAGGAATTTAGAAATGCAAAAAAATATAGGTTCAAAATTAGCATTATATCCAATGCCATTATTAGTAATCGGAACAATGGTAGATGGAAAAGTAAATTGGCTCTTAGCAAGACATAGTGGAATAATAGGACATGACAGAGTTATGGTCAGTTTAGCAAAACTACATTATACGAATAAAGGAATTAAAGATACAAAAATATTATCTATCAATTTAGTTAATGAAGAAATGCTTAAAAAAGCAGATTATGTAGGAAGTGTAAGTGGTAGCAAAATAGATAAATCAGATGTATTTGAATACCATATTGGAGATTCTGGAGCACCAATAATAAATAATGCACCAGTTGTTATGGAATGTAGGGTAGAAAACAATTATGAAACAGATACTTTTGATAATTTTATAATGACAATAGATAATACTTATGTTCAAGAAGAAAACTTAGATGAGCAAGGAAAAATAGATTACACAAAATTCAGCCCAGTATTATTTGAATTTCCAAAATACACCTATTTGAGGACTGGAGATACTATAGGAAATTGTTTAAGATTGGATAAGTAAAAAGGAGGATTGAGTTATGAGCTTAACAATAAATATTTATTATACAGGAGAAAATGGAAATGCAAGAAAGTTTGCAGAAGAAATGGTGAAAACAGGAGTTGTAGATAGAGTAAGAGCTGAAAAAGGTAATTTAAGATATAATTACTTTTTTCCAATGGATGACCCAGAAACAGTTTTACTAATAGATAGATGGGAAAGTGAGGACGCTTTAGATGAACATCATAAATCGCCTATGATGAAAGAAATAGCTGATTTAAGGGATAAATATCATCTTCACATGAGAGTTGAACAATTTATAGAGAAAAAATAAAAGCAAGGAGAGATAAATATAGAAAAACAAATATTGCCAATTGTAATACAAACAATTGGCACAAACAAAAATACATCCTCTTTTATTTGAAATTACTTTATATTTAAAAAAATAATATTATCCATTGAAAAAGAAAAAACTTAATGATAGTATATAGTTATAAATTTTATAGACAAGTTCACTTGTCAAAAGGAGGTTCTAATATGGATTTAAAAAAATTATTTGGATATGAAGGGAAAAATGTAGTTATTACAGGTTCTGCTTCGGGAATGAGCAAGTCTGCAACAGAATTATTGCTAGAATTAGGAGCAAATGTATATGCAATAGATATAAATAAAATAGATTTACCTGTAACTAAAGCGTTTCAAGCAGATATGAGTAAAAAGGAAGAGATAGACAATGTAATAGCACAGTTACCAAATAAAATAGATGCATTATTCTTATGCCATGGAATTGCTGCATTTCCGGGTAGAGAGTTATTAGTACAAAAAGTAAATTTCTATAGCCAAAAATATATGACAGAAAAATTACTAGATAGGATATCAGAGCATGGTTCTATTACTTATATTGCATCAGTAGGTGGATTTGGATGGCAACAAGTTTACGATAAAGCAGTAGAACTTATAAATTTACCTACTTGGGAAGATGCAATGGAGTGGTATGACAAACATCCAGATTTAATTAAAAGTGCTTATGTTTTTGCAAAACAATGCTTAGAATCTTATGTAACATACAAATGCATGTCGCCAGAATTTATAAATAAGAGAATAAGATTAAATGCAATCAATCCAGGAGATACAACAACTGGTTTGACAGAAGACTTTAACAAATCTACAAGCCCAACAGGAGATTTAAAAGAAGGAGAAGAGATGATTTCAAATATATTCCTAAAGAGTTGGAATGGTTACCCAGCAGAGCCTAAAGATATGGGATACCCAATGGTAGTAATAGGTAGTGATATTTGTTCCTATATGTCAGGACAACTAATTTATATAGACTTTGGTTTAACATCAAGTTGGACTAGTGGAGCATTATTGCAGGCAAACAACAAAACAATAGAAGAAATTTCAGCAGAATCTAATAAATAGCCATGATTTCTTAGTGGTATTGTATAATCTGAGAAGTAATTATTAGTGGAGGAAAAATGGATAGTGCTAAAAAATATAATATAATAACTTTATGTGGTTCAATTAAATTTAAAGATGAATTTATAAAGGTCCAAGAAAAACTTACTTTAGATGGTAATATTGTTCTTACACCTAATTTCTTTAATAACATAAGAAAAGAAGATATAGACGAGAAAATGAAAAAGATGTTAGATGAAATGCACAAGCAAAAAATAGATATGTCAGATGAAATTTATGTAATCAATTTTGGAGGATATATTGGAGAAAGTACAAAATCAGAAATTGAATATGCAAAAGCAAAGGGGAAAAAGATCTCTTATTTAGAAAGTATCTAATAATAAATTAAAACTAAACTAGAGGTTTATTAAAGTAAACTAACAGTCTGTTGAGCTTTTTATAAAGCAATAGTACAGTGGAAATTTGCATAATAGTCACATCAGTATTAAAACAAATTGATATAAACAATGATATTACTATGTTAGGGATAGGAATTAGTTGCTTAGCAATTTATTTACTAAAAAATAATAGAAAACAAGACGTAAAGAACTGCCTTTAAAATAAATTATAAATGGAAAGATTAGTTTGTTAAAAACTAATCTTTTGTTGTCTTCGACAACAATGTTATTGGAACCTGATTGTAATTTTGATTACCGTGTTGAGTCAGGTTCTTATTTTTTGATTATAAGCAAATATATCGAAAAACAATAAAAATATATTGACATACAAAAAATATTAATATATACTAATTCGCAATAAGATGATTAATTTAGGAGTTGAATGAAGATGGAGAGAGTAAAACTAAAAACAACAAAAATAAAAAAACTTAGCAATTTTGATTGGATAGAATACTTTAAGTATAATAATTCACATTTATTAAAATTAGACTTTAGTAACAACACCGAATTGTCAAACGAAGAAAAAAAACTAATAACACCATCAATTAAAGCATTTCAATTAGGCGAAGGTTCTGAAGGTAAACATTTAATGCACGTAGTAGAAAAATTTGCATTAAAGAAAAATTATAAAGAGTATCCAAAAATTATGAAGTTGTTTATAATGGAAGAAAATAGACATTCGCAAACATTAAAAAAATATATGGAAATATATAATATTGAACCTGCTAAAAAGTTATGGATTGATAAAGTATTTAGAATATTGAGAAAAATGATGGGGTTAGAGTGTGAAGTTATTATATTGGTAACTGCTGAAATGATTGCCTTATCTTATTATACAGCACTTTCAAATGCTACTAATTCTACATTATTAAAAACCATTTGTACGCAAATGCTAAATGATGAACTAAAACATGTTGTACTACAGTCAGATACATTACATAGGATTTCTAAAAATAGAAATGAAATGATAAATAAATTAATAAGAAAAATTAGAATACTAGTAATGAAAGTTACTGTTTATGTTGTGTGGCATAAATATAAAAAATTATTTATAGAAGGTAATTATGAATATAAAAAATTTAAAAAATATTCTTTAGAATACTTAAAAGAATCTATAAATATAGAAAAAACAGGAAATCTGGAAGAATAAGTAATGCTTATACAATATACGATTTTTTATATGTAGAAATAAGTTTTCTAATTATTTATTGACTTATGTAAATAATATGATACAATAATTACTAATTTAATTTAGTTGTGTTTAAAAAGAAACTCAAGTAGAATTTTATAGTGACAAACAGAGAAATGGTGGAAGCTGAAAATCATTCGTATATAAAATTTGAATTACACTTCTTATAATAACTAACGTGTGGCTACGATAAGCTTTAATGAGGCAATATTTTAAATAAGGAATATTGTAAATAAAGGTGGTACAACGAAGTCAATTCGTCCTTTAGTGGGATGAATTGGCTTTTTTAGATATATAAACTTTAAGGAGGTGATGCTATGACCCAGTGGTTTAGAATGAAAATAATAATCGATGGGTTCTTCTACGAAAATTCATATTTAATTCAAGTAATAAAAAAGAAGGATGTTTAGATACAGGAATGAATAATGTTTTTGCTTAACTAAACTTCCTGAGAATGGAAAGGAATAGAAAATATGAATGATAAGTTAGAAATAATAAAAAGAAAAGCAGTACAAATTTTTTCGGAAGAAGATTTAAACAGAAAAATAAATAGTGGAAAAAAATTAACAATTAAGCTTGGAGCAGACCCATCAAGACCAGATTTGCACATTGGACATAGTGTGGTTTTAAGAGTATTAAAGCTATTTCAAGATATGGGACATGAAGTAGTCTTCGTTGTAGGAGACTTTACAGGAATGATAGGAGACCCATCAGGCAAAAGTAAGACTAGACCAGCACTAACTTTTGAGCAAACTAGAAAGTCAGCAGAAACTTATTTAGAGCAAGCAACTAAAATATTAGATAAGAATAAAACAAGAATAGCATTTAATTCAGAATGGCTATCAAAAATGAATCTTGAAGATGTAATAAAATTAACAAGTAAATACACAGTAGCAAGAATTATGGAAAGAGACGATTTCAAAAATAGATTTGAAAATAACTTGCCACTTTCTATGCATGAATTATTGTACCCTTTATTGCAAGGCTATGATTCAGTAGAATTAAAAGCAGATATAGAAATAGGTGGAACAGACCAAACCTTCAATCTATTGGTAGGAAGAGAGTTACAGAAAGATTATGGTCAAGAAAGCCAAGTCGTAATGACATTTCCACTATTAGTAGGATTGGATGGCAAAGAGAAAATGAGTAAATCATTGGATAATTATATAGGGCTTACAGATTCGCCATTTGAAAAATTTGAGAAAAGCATGAAAATACCAGATAATGTGTTAAGACAATACTTTGAACTTGCAACTGATTTGCCAACTGATGAAATTAATAAAATAATGAGTGGAGATATACGAGAAGCACACTTACAATTTGCAAAAGAATTACTAAAAATGTATGATGATGTAAATGAATTTGAAAGCATTAAGGAAAGATATATGAATATTGCAAAAGGAGAGATACCAGAAAATATAGAAGAAATAAAAATGGAGGAAAAAGAACTTAATATCTGCGAATTATTAGTAAAAACTGGATTTGCAAATTCAAAGAGTGAAGCAAAGAGAATGATTTTAGGTAATGGCATAAAAGTAGATGGAAAAGTTGTTACAGACATAAATAAAGCAATAGAAATAGCAAATGGAAAAGTAATACAATTTGGAAAGAATAGATTTAAGAAAATAACAAAAATATAAAAATCTCCATCTCTATTGACAAATAAAAACATCTGTTTTATAATGCAAGCAGATGGAGGAGACAATTATGAAATATGTTTATAACAAATTAGTTAGAGATAAAATACCAGAAGAAATAAACAAAAACGGTGACAGAAAAGCAAACTATAAAATATTAGACAATGACGAGTATTTAAGAGAACTAGATAAAAAATTATTTGAAGAAGCTCACGAATTTGTTGAAGAACACTCTACCCAAGAACTTGCAGACTTAATGGAAGTTATCGGAGCAATAATGAAAGTAAATAATATTTCGTTGGATGACGTTGAAGAAGCTAGAAATATAAAGAATGGAAAGAAAGGCAAATTTGAAAATAAAATCTATTTAATAGACGTAGAACAAGATTACGCTGATGATAGAGAAGAAAAAGAATTGAACAAGGAATGGAGAAAAAATGGAAACTAAGATTATATACTTTGTTCACGGAACAACAACAGATAATGCCTGTGGAAAATGTAGTGGCTGGAAACAGTCAGAATTAACTGACATTGGGAAAGAAAGAGCAATTAAATTAGGCAAAATAAGAAAAGATACACATTTTGATGTCATTTTTACCTCAGACTTAGTAAGAGCAATAGACTCTGCAAAATTGGCTTTTCCAGATGTAGAACATATACAGGATGCTAGATTAAGAGAATGTAATTATGGTGATTTAGAAGGAAAAGACAAAAACTTGGTAATCTATGAAGAGCATATTGAAAAGCCATTTCCTAATGGAGAATCTTTAAAAGATGTAGAAAAGAGAATAAGAAATTTTATAGAATTTTTAAAAGGCAATTATCAAGGAAAAACAATAGGAATAGTTGCTCATAGGGCGCCTCAATTAGCTCTTGAAGTTATAACAAAAGGCATTTCTTGGGAAGAAGCTAATAAAAATGATTGGAGAAAGACAAAAGCTTGGCAACCTGGTTGGGAATATATGATAAAATAAATAAATTTATTTTAAGGAGAAAAATATAATATGTATTTTTGTGAATTTTTAGAAAACAAAGCAAAAAACGAGGGAATAAATAAATTAGTTGTTGGAGCAGTAATAACAAATGAAAATGGTGAAATTCTCTTAATGAAAAGAAAACAAGATGACTTTATGGGAGGAATATTTGAAATACCAGGAGGAAATGCCGAAGAAGGCGAAGGTATATATGATATATTAAAACGAGAAATAAAGGAAGAGACAAACTTTGATTTAACAAAAGTTATATCATACATAAATTATTTTGATTATTTATCAAGAAGTGGAAAAAAGTGTAGACAATTTAATTTTAAAGTAGAAGTTACAGGTGGACCTATAGTGCTAACAGAACACGATACATATAAATGGGTTAAATTAGATGAAATAGAGGCACAAGATGTTTCGAATGAAATAAAGGAATGTTTAATGATTTATAAATTTAATGAAAGTAATAGATAATATACCAAAACAGTAATATTATAAAAGAGGTAATGAATTATGAAAGATTTTAGAATAGAAAAATTAGCTAACAATTTACTAAATCATTCTATTAACTTAAAAAAAGGTGAAAAAATATTAATAGAGATAATCGGAATGGATGCAATTCCTCTAGGAAAAGAACTAATAAAACAAGCAGAAAACATTGGTGCTATTCCTCTTTTTAATATTATAGATTATGAAATAATGAGAGAAATGTTAATAAATGGAACAGAGGAACAAATGAAAATATATGCAAAACATGACCTGCAAAGAATGAAAGATATGGACGCATATATTGGAGTAAGAGCAAGCACAAATACAGCAGAATTAAATGGAATTTCAAAAGAAGAGATGGAGCTATATAATAAATACTATAATTTGCCTGTACATCTTGAAGAAAGAGTAAAGCATACAAAATGGTGTATTTTAAGGTATCCAAACGCATCTATGGCACAAATGAGTAATATGAATACAGAAGAATTTGAAGACTTTTACTTTAATGTTTGTACACTTGATTATGATAAAATGTCAAAGGCAATGGAACCACTAGTAAACCTAATGAACAAAACAAAAAATGTTCATATAGTAGGAGAAGGAACAGATTTAAGATTTAGTATAGAAGGAATACCTGCTGAAAAATATATGGGAACCTTCAACATACCAGATGGAGAGGTAGCAACTGCACCTGTAAAAAATAGTGTAAATGGCTATATAACATATAATACAGAAACAAGATACAATGGAGTGCTATTCAATAACATTAGATTTGAATTTAAAGATGGAAAAATTATTAAAGCTACATCAAATAAAACAAAAGAACTTAACGAAATCTTAGATACAGACGAAGGAAGTAGATATATAGGAGAGTTTGCTTTAGGTTTAAATCCATATATAGAAAAGCCTATAGGAGACACATTATTTGACGAAAAAATAAAAGGTAGTTTTCACTTTACACCGGGTGATAGTCTAGAAGAATGTGATAATAGTAATCGTTCTAGTATTCATTGGGACATAGTCAATATTCAAACACCAGAATATGGTGGAGGAGAAATATGGTTTGATGATGTGTTAGTTAGAAAAGATGGTATTTTTATTTTGGATGAGTTAAAAGCACTAAACCCTGAAAATTTAATTTAATATTGTTAAATAGGAGAAAGAGTATGGATAATAGTGAATTCCAACAAGAGAAAGAAACTTTGCATAATGTCTTAGAAAAATATGAAGATATTATGCAATTTTATAATTCAAGAATTGATGCAATACCCAAAATTTACAAAGATGACACAACAATGATAAACAATTCTATAGAAATGTATTCAGAAAAACTAAGGTTAATGAAAAGAAGTATTGACAAACCATATTTTGCAAGATTAGACTTTTCCAGAGACGGAGAAGAAAAAGAAGAAAAACTATATGAGGAAATTGATACAGTTTCGAATGCAGATAAAATAATAATTATCATTGAAACAAAAAATTATATTAAAAGAAAGATAAATACAACAAGAGAATGCTATATTTGTACATATCCACCTTTAGAAATTGTAGATAAATTGAATTAAATAATATTCAAAAATAGAATGCAAATAGTTTCATTTGCACTCTATTTTTGAAACAACGGTTTCTATAAAGTATTTAGTTGAAATTTTTTTTGAATTTGGAAAAAACTTTTCTAAAATTTCCTTATTTGTATATCTGTACATTGAATTAATTGATTTTTCTACTGCCCATTTTATCTTAGAGGAATCAGCATCTGTGAAGTGATTGGCAATATAAGGATATAAGTTCCTTGCTAAATTATTCATTAAATATGGAAATTTAAGGCAAGCTCTAATACACTCTATTAGGTATTTATATCCCTTGCTTCTTACATTAAAATCGAAGTTAGATAAAATACTAATAATTTCATCATTAAATTTACTTGAGTAATTTTCGTTAATGATAGAATCTAATATCTGGCTTAATTTATGATAGTTTATGGGTTTTAATAATATACCATAAATTGAGTTTGTACTATTATAATAAGATAATAAGTCATGATGAGCTGTAATAAGAATAATTTTAGGGATAGTAATCTTTTCAGAGACTAATTTTTCAATAACTTGAAATCCATTCAAGATTGGCATTTTAATGTCTAATAATACAATATCTGGTTTTAATAGTTTTATTTTTTCATATGTATCTAATCCATTTACAGAAATCCCTACAATACAGATTTTGTTATTAAGTTTTTTTATCAAATTAAATAAATTAATATCAAAGTCCTTATTATCATCTGCTATAAGCAAATTAATCAAGATAAACACCCCAAAACATTATATTATATCATTAAATAAAATTCAATAATATAAAATTACTTTTTATTCCAATTTTTCCATTTTTTTTACAAAATTTTCTATATTTTCCAAAAAATTATCTATATTTAATTAAATAATGATATAAAAAAAGTAATTGAGAAGGGAGGTTTTATATTTTTTGAAAGGAGGAATTTTTAAATTATTTTGAACAAAAATTGTAAATATTAAAAGGAGGAAAAAAATGAAGAAAAAATTAATTAATAGAATACTAGCAATGTTATTAATTTTAGTATTTCTTATAGGAATGTTTCTACCTATAAATGTTCAAGCTACTGTTACAACAGATGATGTTACAACAAATGAAATTTTAACAAATTCAACTACGTCACCTGATGATGATACAGAAAATGTAGTTCATATTTCTGATGCAATGGAGTTTTCGCAAATTAGAATTCCAGGCTCTGGTAATAATTTTGTTTTAGATAATGATATAGAGATTCCTTTAAATTGGGAACCGATTGATAATTTTACAGGAACACTTGATGGAAATGGACATACTATAACTTATGATATTGATGAATCTACAGGAGCAATTCCGACTATTCAATTTCTAGGCTTATTCGGAACTTGTGATGGCGCAACCATCAAAAATTTAAATGTTACTGGAAACATTTTATTAACTACAGGAGGTTCGCTATTTAATCCTAATGTATATGCTGGTGGTGTTATTGCAAATGCAAAAAATACTACTTTAGAAAATGTGCATTTTAGTGGTAATATAAATATAAACACAAGTAATGATAATAGTTCTTGGGTAGGAGGCTTAGTTGGAAAAGCAGAAAATACTCAAATTGTTTTAAGCTCAAATAAAGCTTCAATAACAGCAAAAGGAGATTCAATTATTGGAACTTCAAGAGCTGGAGGATTATGTGGAGAACTAGATGGAACAATAGAAAGCTGTTATAATTTTGGAAATATAATGGCTACGGCTATATCAGAAAGTCCATATGCTGGAGGCCTCGTAGGATATAATAAAGGTACTATTGCTGAAAGCTATAATGCAGGAAAGGTAAAATCAGAAGGTTCTGGTTTAAGTTTATCTGATGTTTATGCAGGAGGAATTGCTGCATTTGGAGAGAATGGAAGTTCTATAACTAATTGCGCAGTTATGTCACCTGAGATAAATGTTACAATAGGATATATAAATAATGGGTATAAATATATTATAGCTAATGGTGGAAGTAAGAGCAATAATATTTCTATAAATAATATTGTTGGTGCACCTACAAATGATTCTAATTCCCAATATACACAAGATGAAATGAAAACAACTTCTCCATATTCAGGTTTCGACTTTTATAATAAATGGATGATAAGTGAGAATTTTAATAATGGATATCCTTTTCATTATATAAATAATTATGTCAATATTGCTATACAAGATATAATAGTACCACAAAAGCTAAACTTTTTTATAAACAATAATTTTATTAGTATTAATGATTTAAAACAAACGAGTGATGGTTTTACTTTATGTACAAAGCCACTTAGTGAAATTTTCTCTGATATGGGAATTGATGAAATACGAACTGACCAATATAATGAAGAAGGAGAATTACAGACTTTCGAATTAGCTGATTTAGATGATTGGTATATCTTTAGTGTGGCAAATACTTGTAGTATATTAAAGATGAGAAATGGAATTGGAAAGACAAAAGGAGGAGAAGATCCTGGAACAGCGATACCATTTATAGAACTAGATTTGGATTTGATAAAATTGTTTTACGAGGATCTACAACAACAGACTGAAGAATCAGAAAATGAATTACAATATTTTGAGCATGAATTACAATTATCTGATGCAATAGACAAAGTTACTCGTGGTGTGGTTGATTCAGATTGTAGTTATAGTGAGCCTATAGCTGATTATTTTGCAGTACTTTATTCCGAAGCCAATCACTTGATTGCAGAAGAATATATTAAAAAGATTATATCTTTAGATATGGATTCAAATGGATATATTATAGTACCATCTGAAATTTCGACAGACCAAGAAGAATTTTTACTAACTTTACCAGATATATATGACGAAGAAAATGAAAGAATAAAAGTAGATGCAGGAAATTTAACTCTTGATGAAAAACATGCTATACTTGTATGTCGTACTGGAAATCAATCATTAAACAATTACGCCGCAGAGAATTTTTTACATGCAAGGTACACAGTAATTATTGGAGATTTTTTACAAGGAACTGATGAAATCCTAGAATTAGATGATGAGATAATGGATAGAGCTGCTGCCTTAGTAAAATTTGATGCTTCAATAAAAGCAGATGCTGGTGTGGGTGAAGAATCATTTTCAAAAGAAATGATTATTATTAAAGGATATGAAAATATGCTAGACAGTAAGTATGGAAACGTGTAATTTTATATTAAAAAACTATAGACAAATAAAATCTAGGCATTTTAAATGTTTACTTTATCATTCGTTTATGGTAATATATAGTAAATAATAAATATATAAGGTGTTTTTATGAAAAAAAAATTAATAAGTATTATTTTAATAATTATAATTGCTCTTTGTGTATGTGGCATTGGTTTATTTAGTTTATATAGTTTCTATATCCAAATAATAAATGGTAGTGTAAGTTCTAAAAAAGATGAACAGTATTTAAAAATGTATGAAATTGATATCAATAACAGTTTAATAGGATTGTCAGAAGAAGAAGTTGGCAAACAATTAGGAAAACCAGTAAAAATATTTGAATATAATGATAAAGTTTATATGTATAATGCAGGATACATATATGAAAGATTGATTTTTGACCATTATAACTTTTGGACAAAGAAGACCAACTATGCTTTTTACATAACATTTGATGAAGAAAATAAAGTGCAATCTACTGTAATAAAAGAACGACCATAGTAAATAAATGAAAAGTAATTATAATGTACTAATTATTTATTATATAAAAAAGTTAATGAATAAAATTCATTAGCTTTTTTTATTTAAGTAACCTTCCGGCTATGCCGGTAGTAACATAAGCTTTAGCTTTGTAGCAAAGCAACTCCTTTCATGCTATAATATCAATATGTTTCGACGCATAATTGATAAAATAAATGAAAGGAGTTGCGTATCATGAATAGTATATTCAGTAAAAAAACTAAAGAAGAAAACACTACATATGATACAATGTCAATTTTATCACATACAAAGTGGAATTGCAAATATCATATAGTATTTACACCAAAATATAGGAGAAAAATTTTTTATGGGCAAAAAAGATTAGAAATAGGAAAAATATTGAGAGATATTTCAGATTGGCAGGAAGTGAAAATTATAGAGGCTGAAGTTTGCCCGGACCATGTGCATATGTTTGTAGAGATACCACCAAAATTATCAGTGTCAAAATATATGGGAATATTAAAGGGCAAAAGCAGCCTCATAATTTTCCAGAGGTG
>CALXPW010000006.1 GCA_944390365.1 uncultured Clostridia bacterium
ATGAAAATAGTGGTAAAAAGGAAATTTTTTTATTGGCTAACCATCAGTAATTTCCTATACATAGTAATACTAATAATCTTAGCAACAGTAACAATAAACATAGCATTTGGAGAGGATGGACTAATTGCAAGGGCACAGCAGGCAAAGGAATTAACAGAGCAGGCTACAAAAGATGAGCAAGAGGCATTAAATAGCTTGATAGACCAGTATGATTCTATAATATCAGGAAATGGAACAACACCAGAGGAGCCAGAAGAGCCAAAAACTCCAATAGAAGAAATAAAAGGACAAATCCAAGATGACACATTAAAAGTAGAAAATGTACCAATCGATAGTGATGGGGAAAATCCGGATGCAACAGGAACAATATATGTGCCAGGAGGATTTGGAATAGATGAAGATTCTCCCAACGATATAAATGATGGAATAGTAATAAGTAGTGCAGATGACAGTCAGCAATTTGTGTGGATACCAGTAAGTAGTGAAGAATTAGGAGAGATGTATGTTGAAGCACCTGGTACTGAATTAAGTAGCAATGCAGAAGAAGGATTTGAAGTAACAGTAACCACGGATGTGTATAGTAAGTTTAGAATTGACGGAACAGGAGAAGTAGGGGATACAAACATATACAAGCCAGGTACTAATGCAGAGCGAGAACCAGACATATTGACATCAACATATACATATGAAGGTATGGAAGGAGACGCAACAGTATCAAATTTAGGAATAATCAAAAATATGTTTGCTACAGAACTAGCCCAATATGGTATTAGTTCTAGTTCATCAGATGCGCAGGTTTTAAATGCTTGGGCTCAGATGTTAGTAGATGAATATAATGAAACATATGAAAGTATAAAGCAATATGGAGGATTCTATATAGGGCGATATGAAATATCAGGAAGTGTGGAAAGTCCAACAGTAGTGCAAGGAGGAACAGTATTAACAGCAGATTCATCAGCAGCAGAAAATTGGTATGGACTAAAGAAAGCATGTAATAATATAGTAAATAATGATAAGGTAAAAAGTGAAATGATATATGGAAACCAGTGGGATAGAGTGTTGAGCTGGTTGGTAGAAACAGGAGCAAAAACACAGGAACAAGTAGATAGTGACTCAAGTAGTTGGGGAAACTATAGTAATAGTTCAGGAGCAGCAGCAACAGATTCAGGCACGCCACAAACATCAGGGAAAAATCCAGCATGGAAAGCAAATAATATCTACGACCTAGCTGGAAATTATTATGAGTTTACACAGTATGCGTTCAGCGAGAGCTCACGTATCGCTCGTGGGCGGTAATTACCATGATTCTGGTTCCAACATTCCAGCTTATAGCCGGAAACTACGATACTCCGTGCAATTCCAACAGTAGGTTTTCATCTCGTGCAGTTTTGTATATCAGTAAAATTTGATAAAAATAGACATGGTATAACAAATATGCCATGCCTATTTTATTTATTTTATAAACAAGGATTTAAGTGTGTATCCAAAATTTTTGTAAAAAACATATAAAATAAATATAAAAAAATAAAAACATATGGTATAATAGAAAAGTAGTTAAAATCAATTGAAGGGAATGTGATGTTTATGAAAAAATTACCATATGGAATAAGCAATTACGAAGAACTAGTAGAAGATGGATACTATTATATAGACAAAACAAAGTATATAGAAAAATTAGAAAATTTACCAGAAAAAAGAATAATCTTTTTACGACCAAGAAAATTCGGAAAGACATTATTTACAAGTACTTTAGAGAACTATTATGACTTAAAAAAGATTGATAAGTTTGAAAAGCTATTTGGAAATGCATACATAGGAAAAAATCCAACAAACTTAAAAAATAAATATCACATATTAAAATTCAATTTTTCAGGAATAGATACATCAAATGAAGATAAAACAATGAAAGGCTTCAAAGGGAAAATAGCATCATCAATTAAAACATTTGTAGAAAAATATGGTATGGACTTTTTTGTAAATATGCAGGATGAAGCAGAAGGAATTTTAGATAATTTAATAAAAGCATTCGGACTACAAAAACCAAATGAAAAGATATATGTAATAATAGATGAATATGACCACTTTGCGAACGAGTTATTAGGATTTAATACGAATCAATTCAAAAACTTAGTATCAAAAAACGGAAAAATAAGAAAGTGGTATGAAATACTAAAAGAAGGTACAGAAAGTGTTATAGATAGAATATTTATAACAGGAGTAGCGCCAATAACACTAGATAGCTTGACATCAGGCTTTAACATAGGGTTAGATATAACGCAAAATGCAAAATTTAATGAAATGATAGGATTTACAAAAGAAGAATTAGTAAAAATGATAGAAGATATAGGAATATCAAAAAAAGAGCAAGAAGAAATATTACCAATAATGAAAGAAAATTATGATGGATATAAATTTTCACTTGAAGGAAAAGATAAGATATATAACTCAAATATGTGCTTGTATTTCTTAAATAGATATTTAGAACAAAAGAAAGTACCTAATCAACTAATAGACGTAAATATAGCGAGTGACTACAGTAAATTAGGAAGAATGCTAGACCTATGTAAAGGAAATGAAAGAGAAAAAATAATAGAAAAAACAATATCCGGAGAAGGAATAGTAGGGGAGATAACTGCAAAATTCAATCCAGCAATAGAATTTACAGAGAAAGACTTAGTATCAATGTTATTTTACTTAGGATACCTAACAATAGCAGGAGAAGAGTTTGAGATGCCAGAATTAAAAATTCCTAATAGAGTAATGAAAGAGATATATTCGGAGTACTTTATGAAGATATTAAGCCAAAATGCGGATTTACAAATATCGGATAGTGATTATACAGAAATATTGAGAGAAATTGCTTTAGAGGGAAAAATAGATAAGCTTGTTGAACTAGCACACAAATATTTAGAAAACTTATCTAATAGAGACTATGTTAAATTTGATGAGAAGTATATAAAACTAATATTCTATTGCATAGCAATAAACTTGAAAGTATTTAGACTAAAATCCGAGATGGAAGTACAAAGAAAGTATCCAGACATATTGCTAATACCAAAGGATAAAAGTAAAGATTATAAAGCAGTAATGATAGAATTTAAGTATTTAAAGAAAGAAGAATCAAATTTATTGCAAGAAAAACAAGATGAAGCAAAAAAGCAAATAGAAGAGTATGCAAAATTTGAAGAAATAAAGGAAATACCAAATTTAAATAAATATACTGTAGTAGCAGTAAATGATAAGATATACGTAGAAAAGATATAAAAGGACTATTAAAGAAAAAGATGGTACTAAAAGAAGTATCATCTTTTTAAATATGTTACAACAGTGTTACAGAAATATTAAAATAAAAATCATATCACTTTTTCTAATCTGTAATTGAAATACTTCCTAATGTATGCTATCATAAAATTGACAATAAAATAATCAAAAGAGAGGAAGCAAAATGATAATAATAATTTTAGTATTGTTAATAATCTTACTTATTAGAATATATTATGAATTAAGAGTAGCAACATCAAAACTTCCAAAAGACGTATTTAGATATTACGATTTTTCGCAAGAAAAATTTATGGGAAGAGACATTTTTATTATAAAGCCATTAAATCATGACGACTTATACGAACCAGAGGCAATACCAGAAAATCAAAAAGTAATATTATACATTCATGGTGGCTCGTATGTAGGAGAATTAGAAAAATACCATTGGCACTTTTTTAAAGATATAATAAATGATACCAAGGCTACAATAATAGTACCGGATTATCCATTAACACCAGAAAACACATATATAGAGGCATTTAATTTTATGCAACCTTTATATGAAAAAATTATAGAAAAAATAGGAGATAAAGAGTTAATCTTAATGGGGGACTCAGCTGGTGGAGGAATGTCGCTTGCACTATACGAACAAAATGGAGAGCTAAAGAATAGATTACCAGATAAAACAATTTTAATATCACCATGGCTGGATGTAAGAATGGAAAATCCGTTGATAGACACAATAGATGATCCTGTACTAAAAAAACCGTTGCTAAAAATATCTGGTAAAAGATATGCTGGAAAAAATGGTATGAAAAGCTACCTTGTAAACCCTGTACTTGGCCCAACAGATAAGCTAGCAAACATATACTTTCTATCTGGAACACGAGATATGCTAAATCCAGATGCAAAAGAGTTTGCACTAAAGAATAAGGAAAAAATAACTTGGTTAGAGTACGAAGGAGCAGTACACAATTTTGTTTTAATGAGCCACAAAAAGAAAAACATACATGCAAAAGATGGCTACAAAAAGGTAGTGGACATCATTCTAAACAAAGAAGAAAAAAACAACATTGTGGAATAATATAATAAGATATAGGAGAAGATATGGAAAAATCAAAATATTGGAGAAGATTGGACAATTCAGCAAAAATATTTCCGATTGCGTCAAGCAAAAAGTATAGTAGTGTGTTTAGATTATCTGCTGTGCTAAAAGAAAAAATAAATCCCAAAACACTTAAAAAAGCTGCTGAACTTACCTTAGAAAAACTTCCATCATTTAAGGTAAAACTAAAAAGAGGAGCTTTCTGGTATTACTTTGAAGAAAACAACAAAGAAATTATAATAGAAAAGGAGAAAAATTATCCTTGCAAATATATAGACCCAATTACTAATAACGACTACTTGTTTAAAATTACATATTACGAAAATAAAATAAATGTGGACATATTTCACTCTCTTACTGATGGAAATAGTGGGGTAGTATTTTTAAAGGAAATAGTGTATACATATTTAGAATTAGCACATCCAGAGGACTTTAGCACAAAACTAAGATTAGATAGAAAACTATCAAACAACACAGAGGATGATTATTTAAAAAATTACGATAAAAAGTCCAAAAAAGGAAAAGGTGGCAAGAGAGCATACATCTTAAAAGGTAGAAAATTGCCATTTGCTGCGATAGGTGTTATCCACGTAAATATAAATATAGAAGACTTAAAAGCAAAGGCAAAAGAAAAAGGGGTAACCGTAACCCAATACTTAACTGCTGTGATTATTTATGCAATATACAATACAAATTATCAAAAATATAATGAACAAAAGCCAATTAAAGTATGTATACCAGTAGATTTACGAAAATATTTTAAATCAGAAACAGTAAGCAACTTCTTTAGTTATATAACGGTTCAAGCAGATATGAACACAAAAATGCTACAAACTTTTGAGGCAATACTAAAATTTGTAAAGCAAAACTTTGAAACAATGCTAACCAAAGAAGAAATAAGCAAAACAATGTCTGCAAATGTAAAACTAGGAAATAATGCATTTATAAAATCAATACCATTATTCCTAAAACTAGTAATTGTAAAACTAAGCTATATAGAAATAAGAAAATACACCACCACCACATTTTCTAATATAGGTAGAATAGGTATTATAGGAAAGTATCAAAAATATATAGACAAATTTTTAATGCTAATTGCACCCGAATCAGTAGAAAAAATAAAATGCTCAAGCTGTTCTTTCGAAAACAACTTAGTATTTACATTTACATCAACGTTAGAAAGCACAGAAATAGAGCAAGAATTTTGTAAGAAGCTAAAAGAAGAGGGCATAGAAATATCTGTAGAAGGGAATGGTGTGCATGACTTTATATCCTAAAGTAAGAAATGTAAAAAAAGCAAGTTTAGCTAGCATAATAATGATTATACTTTCAGTAATAACAATAACAGTGTGTGTTATCGTAAACCTTTGCACCTCTACAAGGTATTTATGGTGCTTAATAGTAATTGCAGGTATAATTTATGCGTGGATTACAGCTATGTATTCTATACATAGAAATGTAAATATAGGTTCGAGTGTTACCTTGCAGTTTATAATAATTTCCATATTAACCATTGTTATAGACTTAATTTTTGACTACAAAGGCTGGGCAATAAACATAGCTATTCCAATAATTATAATAATAGCAAATGTAACGATGCTAGTGCTTACAATTTGTAGTGTGAATAGGTATTATAAATATGCAATTTACCAACTAATAATATTTGCATTTAGTATGATACCACTTGTAATTTACTTTGCGTTTGACAACGTAATAACAATGCCTGTACTTACAATAATTTCAAGCTCAATAACACTTTTTACATTTGTAATGTCGCTAATATTGTGTGGAAGAAATATTGTAGAAGAATTAGATAGAAGATTGCATATGTAATAAATTTGCAAAAGGGGACGGGCTTAAATTGTAAAAAAATAGATATTTCTTTTGTTATAGTACAATAATATATTTTTTATTTTAGTCTCGGCCCTTTGGCATCGTACAAACTGTACAAACTACACTTACGTTTCGTTTAACAGTTTGTAAACTTGTTGGTCCCCACCTTAAGCACTCCGACTAAAAGAAAAAATATATTATTGTACTAAAAATGCTAAAATAATTTTTTACAATTTAAGCCCGACCCCTTTTGCAAAAACTATTGAAAAACAAATGCAATTGTGATAATATAAGTGCATAACCAATAAAGGAGGTTACGTATTATGGCAAACTTAAGATTTAAGGAAGCATTTGAAGCCGTTTTCGATGAGAATGGCAACGTAAAACTCTGTGGACGGGAAGCTTGCAAGAGGCTGATTAAGGCTTGCATAGAGTTGGACCCGAAAACGTATTTCGGCAATCCTATTACTGGGAAGATTAACCTCAACAACTATCCCATTATGAAAAAGCTTTACGACGAGCAAAAATAAGAACCTGACCCGACATAGCAATCAAAGATTGCAGTCGGGTACCCCAGAACCTTGTTGTCTTCTACAATAAGGCTTGATAGATGCCTGCTTCGAGAAATCGAGGCAGGCATTTAGTATGAATGATAAAAAGAATTATGTCAATTAAACTTGTGCTAATAAATCTATTGACAATTTTATAAAAAATAAGTATAATTATATTTGTAAAATACAGAATATGCGTGTGCATTTTATAAAAGCATATATGTGAGGAGAAAAATATGATAGCTAAAATATGGAAAAAAGTACTATTTGCTATTTTAATTATTGCTTGTTTATTTAATGTAGTAAATAAGTTAGTTCATAAAGCATCATTAGACCAAGAACTACAAAGTTCAGCAGAATACATACAAGAAAAGCAAATAGAAAATGGTTTATAAAAACAAAAAAATAGGGCTTGAAAAAAACATAAATATATGTTATTATATAAAATAGCGTTTTTTAAAATAATAAAGAAGAGGTGAATACAAAATGAAAGAAGGAATACATCCAAATTATACAGAAGCTACAATTACATGTGCTTGTGGTAATGTTATGAAAACACATTCAACAAAACCAGATATAAAAGTTGATGTTTGCTCAAAATGCCATCCATTCTGGACAGGTAACTTAAAAAGAGAAACAACTGGTGGTAGAGCAGATAAATTCAAAAAGAAATATGGAATACAATAATAAAAGGATAGCAAAAAAGCTATTCTTTTTTTGTCGAATTTTGACATACGATTTATATTGTAATTCTAATAAAAATATGTTATATAAGTATATATAAATTTTTTCTAAATTTAATTCTGTCATATATTTATTTCTCTTAAAATTTTATCGACCTATTTATTTCAATTAAATATAAAGTTACGTATATAATAGTTTTATTTCTATACATACCCACTATATAGTTGAGTAGCAATAAAAATATATGGCACAATTTTAAACATTTTTAGTTGGAGGTGCATATATGAATGATTCAAAAGAAAATAATAGCAAAAGAAAAAATAAAATCTTATCTCCCAAAATGGACATAGTGTTTCAAGTATTATTTGGAGAAGTAGGAAGCGAGGAGATAACAAAAAGTTTTTTAGAAACAGTATTAGGAAGAAAAATCAAGAAAGTAGATTTGAGTAGGAATCCAATACTAAGAAGAATAAATACAAATGATAAAATGGGCATATTAGATGTAATAGTTCAGGTTGATGATGACGAAATTTGTAATATAGAAATGCAGGTAGCCAAAAGAGATGATATAATACAGAGAATTTTATACTATTGGGCAAGAACTTATGTAAGAAATATTCATAAAAATGAAGAGTATAAAACTTTAAATAAAACAATAGGAATAATAATAACAGATTTTAAGATAAATGAACTAAAAAGTTTAGGATATTTTACTAAATGGAAAATAATAGAAACAAATGAAAGAAAAGTAATATTGACAGATTATTTTGAGTTGGATATAATTGAAATACCAAAAATATATGATAATATAACAAACAAAAGCGATAAACTTTTAGACTGGATATGTTTTCTGGACAATCCAACATCAGGAAAGGTGGAAGATATTATGGAAAGTAACGAGGGTATAAGAAAGGCAAAGGAAAAACTAGAAGAATTAAGTGATGATGAGATAATGCAAAGACTAGCAGAATGGAAGGAAGCAGCAGAACATGATGAAGCATCAGCGCGAGGTACAGCAATGCGAGAGGGAATTGCTAAAGAGAAAAAAGAAATTGCAAGCAAAATGCTTGAAAAGGGAATAAAAATAGAGCTAATAAAAGAAATAACAGGTTTAACAGATAAAGAACTTACAGAATTGATAAATAAGTAAAATTTTTTATAAATTTTTTTAATTGAATGAATTTTTATACATAAAAACCAAAAAACGTAGAATAATACAATAAAAAAGTGGATTGGTGTTATGGATAAAAAAATTTATGAAGAATTAAATAAAAAGTTAGATAATTTAAATTATGCTTTAACAAAAAGCAAGGTTTTAGACCTAGTGGAACTTTTAGGCAATAAAAAGGAACTGCTTTTTAGAAATATCTGGACAGGAATTGTTAAAGGAATTGGAATAGGTATTGGTGTAACCATTATTACAGCAATAATTATTATAATATTGCAAAAGATTGTAACCTGGAACATACCAGTAATAGGAGAATATATATCTGATATTGTAGATATAGTACAAAATAGTAAATAAATAGAAAATTTAATTTTTTTACAATTTTCTATTTATTTTTTTGCTTTATTTATATATAATGTATGAAGATTTAAAAAAGGAGGCAGTCTCCAATTTCTACTTTATAATAATGATGCATATAATTAAGAATAAAGAAAATACGAGAGGATGAAAAATATGAATTTAGCCAATAAGCTTACTATATTTAGAATTATTTTAGTACCACTTATTTTAATAATACCGTTTTTTAAAATATCGGGAGAATTATGGGGCATACCACTTACATATTTAATTATAGATATTATATTTGTTATTGCTTCTTTAACAGATAAGCTAGATGGATATATAGCACGTTCTAGAAATCAAATTACTACATTCGGAAAGTTTTTAGATCCTATTGCCGATAAAATATTAGTTATTGTGGCAATGCTTATACTTGTAGAAGCAGGAAGGTTGCCAGCTTGGATACCAGCTATAGTGGTAATTCGTGAATTTATTGTTTCAGGCTATAGACTAGTTGCAGTAGAAAAATCTGGTAAGGTAATAGCTGCAAGTATTTGGGGCAAAATAAAAACTTGCACACAGATGATAGGTATAATTATAGCATTTATAGATGTTAATAGCTTTGGAGCAGTTTTTACAGGAAACTTAACAGGCTTCCCATTTGTACTAAACTTATGTACAACAGTTCTTCTAAGCATTTCTGTTATAGCAACAATATTCTCTGGAATAGATTATTTAAAAGGATGCAAAGAACTATTTAAGGGAGAAATATAGACGATTGAAAGAATTCTAATTTCAATGTATAAATTAGAAGAATGAATCTCTATATAGTAAAATTTAATGCTTAGAATGAGCAACATAGAATATTACTTAAGTAAAAAACAATTTAACAAAAAGGATGAAGAAAAATGGATTTAGAACAAAGTAAAAAAAGAGTAGAGGAATTAGTGCCTTTACTTAAATATTATACACAAATGTATTTTGATGATAAGCAAGTTGTTAGTGACTATGAGTATGATATGCTTATGAAAGAATTAAAACAAATAGAGGCAGAATACCCAGAACTTATTAGAGAAGACTCTCCAACACAAAAAGTAGGAGCTAGTATAAAAAAAGGCTTTGAAAAGGTAACTCACGAAGTGCCTTTGCAGAGCCTTCAAGATGTGTTCTCGTTTCAAGAAGTAAGAGACTTTGATGAAAGAGTAAGAAAAGTTGCAGAAGAGAATAATATAGAACTAAAGTATGTGGTTGAAACCAAAATAGATGGATTATCTGCAGCACTAGAGTACAAAAATGGAGTATTTGTACGTGGAGCAACTAGAGGCAATGGCACAGTAGGAGAAGACGTAACAGAAAACTTAAAAACAATAAAAACAATTCCTAAAAAGCTAAAAGAGCCAATAGATATTACAGTGCGTGGGGAAGTTTTTATAGGAAAAGAAGAATTTGAGAAGCTAAATGCAGATAGATTGATGGAAGAAGAGGGACAATTTGCTAATGCTAGAAATGCAGCAGCAGGTTCATTAAGACAATTAGATAGTAAAATAACTGCAAAAAGACCACTTGATATCTACATTTTTAATGTGCAAAAATCAGACACAATTAAATTTACATCACATTATGAAAGTTTGCTATATCTTGAAAAGTTAGGATTTAATGTAAATCCAGTAAAAATACTTTGCAACAATATAGACGAAGCAATAAAAGCAATAGAAAAAATAGGAAAAGATAGAGAAAAAATATCATTTGGAATAGATGGTGCAGTTGTTAAAGTTGACAATTTGGAGCTAAGAGAAAAGTTAGGAACAACATACAAAACACCAAAATGGGCAGTTGCATATAAATATCCACCAGAGAAAAAAGAAACAAAGTTAAAGGATATAGTGTGCCAAGTAGGAAGAACTGGTGCAATAACACCAATGGCAATTTTAGAGCCAGTAGTTGTAGCAGGTTCTAGAATATCAAAAACCACTCTTCATAATGAAGACTATATACGCGAAAGAGACATCAAAATAGGTGATACTGTAATAATTCAAAAAGCAGGGGATGTTATTCCAGAAGTAATTGGAGTAAACAAAAAGAAAAGAACCGGAGAAGAAAAAGACTTTGAGATGCCAACAGTATGTCCAGTATGTGGAGCACAAGCAGTAAGAGAAGAGGGAGAGGCTGCATGGTACTGCAATGGAATAGAATGCCCAGCAAAGCTATATAGAGGAATAATTCACTTTGCTTCAAGGGAAGCTATGGACATAAACGGTCTTGGCGAAGCAATTATAGAAGAGCTAATAAATAGAGGGCTTATAAGTAACATCACAGATATATATAAATTAACATTTGAGGACATAGCATCATTAAAGAAAAATGGCAAAAAATTTGCACAAAATTTAATTGATGCAATAGAAGAAAGCAAACATAGAGACTTATACAGACTAGTAAATGCACTTGGAATAAGACATGTAGGAGTAAAACTTGCAAAAACACTATGCAAAACATACAATACAATGGACAAGCTAATGGGTGCTACTTATGAAGAACTATATATGAAAGAAGAAATAGGAAAAATAATTGCAAAAAGCATAACAGACTTCTTTAAAGAAGAACAAACCATAGACCTAATAAATAAGCTTAAGGAATATGGCGTAAATATGGAAGCAATAAAAGAAGAGGGCACAGACGAAAGATTTGCAGGACTTACATTTGTACTAACGGGAACACTAGAAAAATACTCTAGAGACGAAGCACAAGAAATAATAGAAAAACTAGGAGGGAAAACCTCGGGCAGTGTATCTAAAAAAACAAGCTATGTTTTAGCTGGTGAATCTGCTGGAAGCAAACTAACCAAAGCACAAGAACTAGGCGTAAAAATAATAACAGAAAACGAGTTTGAAGAAATGATAAAATAATGGCACTCTAGGGGACAGGTCTAAATGAGACAAAGTTGTCATACTTAGGGACAGGTCTGCTTGACAAATTTAATATTTATTGTTTAATGCAAACAGCTAACCTGACAATAGAGACCTGTCCCAAAAGATGACACAAGTGTCCCAAAAAGACCTGTCCCCATAGGTGACAAAAATAAAAGGAGAAGAAATGGACGGAAAATATACTTTTAATGAATTTAAACAAAATTTAGATGATGGTTATCAAATATATTTTACTTATGTGCGTAATAGATATTTGCTGTTTAAAACTGCAGAGAATTGCTATACACAAAAATTATTAACTGATGATCCTAAGAATCCTCAGCCTCGTCATAGTATGCTTACTTTTAAGAGGATTAAAGAGATGTTTCCACACATGGAAGCTATTGAATATAAGATTGGGATTTAATTAAAAATAGACTAAAAAAGTAAAGAAAATATATAATAAAAAATACAATAACAAAAGTACCAAAAGCAATACAAGGACTGCTTTTGGTACTTTTTAAAGGTAATAGTTATTAACCTTTAGAAATTAAATCTTCGAGCCTTTTTGCTCCTATGAGCTCAACATTGTCAAGCTTAATTACATTGACCGTTTTAATGTCGTAGTTTCTGGCAATTATTAGCCAATGAAACCCGTCTAATAAGTTTAATTTCCGATCAACCACAATCGGTTTGGGGAGATGCCCACACTCCAAAAATTTTTCCTGCTTTCTGGAATATTCTTCCTCAGATATTTTTATGGTATGAAATTTTATCCTGTTTGTTGATGTCTCCTGTAGCCATTCTGCTGGGAGTTCATACAATCCTTTCTTCTGAAATTCTTTTCGGCGTACACTTAACTCAATAGAGTATTTTAATTTCTCATCTGTACTACTCAGATGAGAAAAAACAAAATATTCTTCTTGAGTCATATTTGCTTTTCTGCCGTTGCATTCATTGCAACAAGGCACTAGATTATTGGTGATTGTAGGACCTCCAATTTCTTGGGGATAAAGATGGTCAAGTGTCATCTGACTAGGTAAAAATTTTTCATGGCAATAAAAGCATTTTCTCCTTCCCTTCATTTGATACGTAAGCGAACTCATAACTCTTTTTAAAGACAACCGATTCCTTATGAAAAGGATGCCGTCTTTAATTAGAGAATTATTTGCTCTTAGATTTCGAGTCGGTAAATCAATAATCATTGTTTAACCTCCAAATATTGTATATAATATATATTATAGCACAATTTCGACAAAATGTAACAAAATACGTAAAAATACTGAAGTAAAAAACAAGAAATCCAACCTTTAGTAAGTGGGATTTCTTGAACCGTTAGTTCCTAGTTTAGAAACCAAAATAGTTTTTTGGGAATTAATACAATTAACTTCGAATTACAAAAATCGAACTTAAACTTCGCTACTACTTCGACGAATTTCGACATTGTCGAGCACGATTGCAGGAACATATTTTAATTCACACGATTTTGCTACAAACAATACGTAGAATCCATCAAGTGAATATAAATTCCGGTCCAAAACAATAGGCCGTTGGAATTGGTGATATTTCTCATAATAATCCTTTTGCTGCTTGTATTTCTTTTCGGAAATATTGGCAAAATCTATTCGGGTATGAATTTCATTTACTTTTACAGGTGTAATCCACGTATTTGGAATTTCGAACATTCCAATGGAACGCAATCCCTCTTTAAAAGCATTTAAAGTCAAACGATAAGCTCTTTGTTCTTCTTTAGTTGGTAAAGTAGAAAATTCTAAAAACTGTTCGTATGTCATATTCGCTTTTTTATGGTTACATCCTCTACAGGCCGGAATTAAATTCTGAGGAATAGTAGGGCCACCAGTATCACGCGGATACATGTGATCCATAGTTATTTGATCTCTTGTGAATTGCTTCTTACAGTAATAACAACGTCTCCTTCCTTTCATATAGTAGGTTACTGCATAAATAATGTCCTCAAAAGATTGCCCATACCGAAGATACAAAATACCATCTTTTATCAAGAAGTTTTTTGTACGAAGATTTTTTGCAGGTAAGCTTATATTCATAATCAAACCTCCTAATAATAAAAACAAAAATTGCGTTGGAAGTATTATAACATAAATTGAGCTAATTATAACAAAAATTTAAAAATTTATAGAAACTATTTGTCGGATAAGGATGAATATGTATATATGAAAATAATTTATAAGGTTGGAATGGGCTTCTAAAAAAAGTATGAAAATATGGAATGGAGAGTGATTTGAGTATAGAAATTCTTAATGGATTTTATGGAAAGAGTTCATCTTTGATGGAAGGGTGCCATAAAATACATTTAGAATTTCTATGAAAATCAGCTGGACCGACATATTTGAAATACTTTTTTTAGAAGCCCATTCCAACCTTTATGCATTTCTAAATTATACATATTCATTCTTATTCGACAAATAAGTTTTTCTTAAAAAAATTCTCAAAAAAGTGTTGTCAAAAAAATATATTAAGTATATAATCAAAGCATAATGAATTTATATAAATTTATTAAAGACAAAGGAGGAATTTATATGTTAAAAGCAAACATAGGTTGGAGCACAGAAGCAGATAATTACGAAGCAGGAAGAGCCTCAGCTAAGAAGGCTGTAGTTGATTTGGTTCAAACAAAGGTAGCATTTTTGTATACATCAGCAGATAATGATGTTAAAAAAGTGCTAGAAGGAGCAAAATCCGAACTTGGTACAGCACCAATTATTGGTTGTACATCAAGTGGAGGAATTATTGTTCCAGATGGATATATTTCATCTGAAAATGGATTTGTTGGAATTATGGCTATAGGAGATCCAGATACAACAGTTGGAGTAGCAGGATCAGCTAAGCAAAAGGATGCAAGAGCAACAGGTAGACTACTTGCTAAAGAAGCAATGGCAAAAGCAGGACAAACAGTAGCACCAGCATATTTCTATATGGTAGCTTCTCCAGCAGAGGAAGAAGATTACTTAAAAGGAATTGAAGATGTTATAGGTAGAGTACCATTCTTTGGTGGTAGTGCAGCAGATAACACAGTATCTGGAAAGTGGAGCATTTATACAAATGACACAGTATTTTCTGATGGATGTGCAGTAGCATTCTTCTATACAGATAAGCCAATGGCAAATGTGTACACAGGTGCATATCACGAAACAACAAATTCTGGTGTTATAACAAAAATAAGTGGAAAGAGAACTTTAGTTGAAATTGATGGAGAACCTGCAATGAAGAAATATGCTTCATGGACAGGCAAAAAATTAAAAGATTTAGCAGGTGGAAATTTACTTACTCAAACAATATTAGCACCACTTGGTGTAAAAGATAGATTAGGAGATTTAGTAGCAATTCGTCACCCAATGAATGGAAATGATGATTACTCAATGAATATAGGAAACAATTTGGCTGTAAACACAGCAGTAATTCAAATGGAAGCAACAGTTGATGAGTTAATAGATTCTACAGGAAAGGCTATGAAGGAAGCTAAGAAAAACTTAAAGCAAGACGTTGGAGCTTACCTATTAGTTCACTGTGGTGGAAGAAAATTAGGAATTGGAGACAGAATTGATGAAGTTGCAAAACAATTAAAGAAAGAAGCAAATGGAGTTCCATTTATGACAATATTTACATTTGGTGAATATGGTTCAAAAGATCATGGAGCAAATACATGTGGAGGCTTAATGCTTTCTTTCACAGCTATTGCAAAATGAATGCAAACGTCTACTGAAAATGTAGACAGTCAGAATATGACACAGACACAAGAGAAAAAAAGGAGGGAAACAAGCGTGAAAAATTTAATAGGTTATGAGTGGAAAGAAGCTCGTGATGGAGCTAAAATAGAAGTTGTAAATCCTGCAACAAGTGAGCTTATAGATACAGTTCCAAATGTTACAGATGAAGATGTAGATGAAGCTGTAAAAGTAGCAGAAATAGAGCAAAAGAAATGGGCAGAGGTACCAATTCACGAAAGAGCAGATAAATTATATAAGTTTGTGGATTTAGTAGAGGAAAATAAAGAAAGACTAGCTCGGGCTTTTAACAGAAGAAACAGGTAAGCCTATCAAAGAGGCTAGAGGAGAAGTAGCAAATGTTAGAATAGGTGTTAGAGCATTTATAGAAAGAGCAAAACACTTATATGGAGAAAGCATTCCAGCAGGGCAAGAAGCTGGTCAAGAAAAAACAATGCAAATAACAAAAAGATATCCAATAGGTGTTGTAGCAGCAATTATACCATTTAACTTCCCAAGCGATTTATTCTGTCAAAAAGTACCACCAGCACTACTTATGGGAAATAGTATAATTGTAAAACCATCAAATTATAACCCATTAACTTTAATAGAATATGTAAAATTGATGATAGAAGCTGGAGTACCAGCAGGATGTATTCAAATATTAACAGGTGATGGACCAAAAGCTGGACAAGCACTAGCTAGACACCCTGGAGTACATTTAGTATCTCTAACAGGTGGAACAGCAGCAGGTATACAAACAATGGGAACTTGCTCACAAAACCTAACACATGTAATGCTTGAACTTGGTGGAAATGATGCATTCATCTTTTTAGAGGATGGAGATATGGACTTAGCAGTAAAAGAAACCATCTGGGGAAGATTATATAATGGTGGACAAGTTTGTTGTGCAAGTAAAAGATTTTTAATTCATAATTCTAGAAAAGCAGAATTTATAGAAAGAATGAAAGAGGTTATATCAAATCTTAAAGTTGGAGATCCAACAAAAGAAGATACAGATATGGGACCAATGATTAACATAAATGCTGCTAAAAGAATTGAAGAGCAAGTAAATAAAACAGTAGCAGAAGGAGCTACAATAGTATGTGGTGGAAAGAGAGAAGATGCATACTATTATCCAACAATATTAGATAATGTAACAAAAGATATGGAAGTTGCAAAAGATATGGAAATCTTTGGACCAGTTATCTCTGTTATAGGATTTGATACAGTGGACGAAGCAATAGAAATTGCAAACCAATCATCTTATGGTCTATGTGGATGTGTAATAACTAAAGATTATTCTTTAGGAATGAAAGTTGCAGATAGACTAGAATGTGGTGGAGCAATTGTAAATGGTGCAAGCTTCTATCGTTCATTCGAAATGCCATTTGGTGGATGGAAACACAGTGGTATAGGAAATGAAGGTGTTTTAACAACACTTCAAGAAATGAGTAGAATTAAGACAATTATTTTGAAGAATATACTTTAATAATCGTGGACAAAAGGGACTACTGCCTTTTGTCCACGACTAAGGAAAAATAAAAGTTAAAAAAAATAACAAAGTGTGGACAAAAAGGAGTGTCCCTTTTGTCCACGGGGAGGAAATTAAAATGGCAGTTACAAAATTTGTTTTAAATGAAACATCTTATTTTGGAGAAGGTGCAAGAAGTGTTCTTGCAGATGAGATTAAAAATAGAGGATTTAAAAAAGTTTTAGTAGTTACAGACAAATCTTTATATGAAGTAGGCGTTAGCAAAAAGGTAACAGATATATTAGATGAAGCAGGAATTGAATATGGAGTATATCATGATGTACTTCCAAACCCACCAATTGCAAATGTAAATGCAGGTATAGCAATGTGCAAAGAAATTGGTGCAGATTTAATTGTTGCAGTAGGTGGAGGTTCAAGTATAGATACTGCAAAAGCAATATCCATAATTATGACAAACCCTGATAGAGCAGATGTAGTTTCTTTAAATGGTGCATCTAATACCAAAAATAAAGGATTACCAATTATAGCACTTCCAACAACAGCTGGAACAGCTGCAGAGGTTACTATAAATTATGTTATAACAGACCCTGAAAGAGAAATAAAAATGGTTTGCGTTGATGAACACGACATTCCAATTATAGCAATAGTTGATACAGAGCTTATGGCTTCTATGCCAAAATCAATAGCTGCATCAACAGGAATGGATGCTTTAACACACGCAATTGAAGGATATATAACAAAAAATAGAAATACAATGTCTCAAATGTTTTCTATGAAAGCTATTCAACTAATATATGATAACTTAGAGAAAGCTGTAAATGAAAAAGATCAAGAAGCAATAAACAATATGGGACTAGGCCAATATATAGCAGGTATGGCATTCTCAAATGTTGGACTTGGTATAGTGCACTCTATGGCACATCAATTAGGTGCTGTATATGATACACCACACGGTTTAGCTAATGCAATACTTCTTCCAACAGTTATGAAATTTAATGGAGAGACAAGCTATGAGGAATATAGAGAAATTTTAACACAAGCTTTCCATACAGATGCTACTAGATTTACTAAAGAAGAAGTTATAAAAACTTTCTGTGAGAAAATAAAAGATTTATCAGAAAAAGTTGGAATAACTCAAACAGTAGGAGAGGTTGGAGGAAGGCAAGAAGATATACCAATGCTTGCTGATAAAGCAATGGAAGATCCTTGCAAACCAGGAAACCCAAGAGAAGTTACTAGAGAAGACTTTATAAAATTATATGAAGAAGCTATGTAATAGAATATAACTTTTTGATGAAAAAATAAATTATATAAATAGAAAGGCCCCCGCCATTGTGGCAGGGGCCTTCTGAGGTATTATTCGGACATGATGAGTTTGGTCAATTCCTCGACTACCTTGCTTTTGTCCGTCTTAGCCATCAGACGGACATAGTTCCCGAGGATATTGTCGTAATGTGCAGACACCCCGACGATAGGTACAATTTCTTGTACCTTTTTGCTGAAGTTGTTAACCTCAGCAAAAGCATCGGGCAACTTTTTGTTGCTATGCCAAGCTTGGCTGAGCGAACTGCTAATTTTTCCCGAAACCACACTACTGATCGGATAGTCCAAAAAGATGTGGACGTTGTCTCCTTCCAGAATTATGTCCCGGGAAACCGTCATTCTAACATTACTAGTGCCGAATTTCTTAGTGCCGATTTTTTCCATGATGTTTTACCTCCAGTAATTTTTTACTACATTTTTGTAGTGCACTTTATATTATACCACTTTTTCCAATAAAAGTAAATAGATACTAAGAAAAATTATGTTAATTACAAGCAAAATAATAATAAATATATAGGAAACAGAGTTATCAGCTTAAAAGAAAGGCCCTCGCCAGTATGGCGAGAGCCTTCTCGGAGCTAGAAAGAATAAGCCTTAAAACGAAATCAATTCTTTAATCAATGCTACTATACCAGCACCACGGTACTTCTTGAAGACGAATACGCATTTAGGCTGTTCGTAGCCATCGACTTTCTTGACAGCATTCAAGAAGAACTGACAAGAAGGACAAATACTTTCGAGTTTGTCAATGAACTTATTCATTTCTACGAAACGACTGGGAAAGTGTTTCGTACTAGACCAAGACTGCAACACTTCATTACGAAGAGCCTCATCCTTGTAGTCAAAGTCCTTGAGAGGGACTTCGAGCATCAAATGAGTGGTACGAGGACTAATAGAGTCATCCCAATACCTTAAGGTTCCGTGTTCAGTCCGAAATTCATTGATTCCTTTTTGTTCAAACATTTTTTTGCTCCTATTTTAAATTATTTGCTAAAATATAGCATACTATTTATTATAGCACTTTTTATAAAAAAGTAAATACATTTTGGTATATTTTAAATTAAAGAAAGATAAAAACTAAATTCAATATTAAATAAGGCCCTCGCCAGTGAGGCGAGGACCCATAGAGGATTCTTAATTGTTGTATGAAACAATTAAGTCGTTCAGCTCTTTCATACGAGAACCTTTATTGGCTTCTCGCTGTGCGATGTTAACTACGATGTACGTTTCCTTCTTGTGTACACCACGCATCATGCTAACCAACGGACAAATCTTTTTAATGCTCTCGATGAAAGCATTAACCTCTGTAAATGCAGGAATTCGTGGTAGAATCTGCTCGCTGTTCCATGCATCGTTCATCCGACGGCGAAAATCGTCGTCAAAGAAGTCGTAGGTGACAGGAATTCGGATCATAACAAAGTCGTGGATAAAGTGTGGTGTTTCAAGAGGACGGTAGGTCTCTTCAATAAGCTGAATTTCTTTCTTTTTCTTGTTAGACATGTTGTGTTTCCTCCAATAAAATTTTTTTGTTACTATTTGGTAACATAATACTATTATAACACTTTTTCCAATTAAAGTAAATACTAAAAATGCCTAAATAATAGGATAAACAAAGCATATAAAGAAAAGAAAGGACACCTACGAATATGTAGGTGCCCTTGGAGGGAACGAAAAAATGATTATCCAATCAATTTTTTAAGACTTTCTATCACGCCTTTCTTTTTAGAAGCCTCCTTGCCAATGAGCAAAGTAATGAATGTGCCTTCAATCGACATTGTACGAGCAAAATTGATGATGGGGCAGATTGCCTTTATTTTTTCAATAAAGGTGTTAGCCTCAGCAAAACGCTCGGGCAGTTGCCTCGAGGTCTGCCATGTCTCGTTCATGCTCCTACGGAGAGAAACATCCTCGAAATCATATTCCATAGGAAATGTGATTTCGATGTGGTCAATCCCATCGACCGGACCAGTGAAGGCGTTAAACTTCTTGATGCTCATCCGTGCTTTCATTGTGTTTACCTCCAAATTTTATTAAAGTTACTGTTTGTAACATAATATTATTATAGCACTTTAAAAATTAAAAGTAAACTTACTTAACTGTAACACTTTTCTCATGAGTATATATAACCATACCTGGTTTGCTTCCTGATGGCTTTTTTACATATTTCACTAAAGTATAGTCAACGGTAGCATTTGAAGACTGCTCTGCTTTGCTGTGTGCCTTTGCAAGCATTGCACATTTGTTGATAGTATCTTGACTTGGAACTTTATTTTCAGTTCTTATAATTACATGACTTCCTTGAAAATCTTTTACATGAAGCCAAATATCATTGTCATTTGCAAATTTAGTAGTCAAATAATCATTTTGTTTATTGTTTTTTCCAACTAAAACGGTAAAGCCATCTACCTCAAACTTTAGAGGTTCACCAATATGTGGCTCAAATGTGTTCTCTTTTTTCTTCTTATTAATTGAAGATTTTTTGTTAGCATTTTTATTACCATTTTTTAAACTTACATTTTCTTCTTGAATTTCTGCATATATTTCATCTATATCAGCTACACTATCTGCTGACTCTATTTCATAAACAATACTTTCTAAATAATCTATATCTGCTAATATATGAAGTTTTTGCTCATCTACTATTGATTTGGCATTTTTTAACTTTTGATATTTTTTAAAGAATTTCTTTGCATTGGCAGAAGGGGAGATACTCTTATCAAGTAGAATAGTTATTGGACTGTTATTATCATAGTAATTTTCTAAGGTAATTGAATTTACATTATGATTATCTATTCTATATAAATTTGAGGTTATAAGCTCTCCATATAATCTATATTTATCAGTATCTTTACATTCAGCTATTTTTTCATTTATTAAGTCAAGTTTAGAGTTTAGTTTATGCAATTTATTTAATATTAACTTAAGCAAACTATTCCTATAATTTGTAAAAGTTGCATCTATTTCTTTGCTGGTATAGTAGTCATCCAAAAACCAGTTAATTTGCAACTCGTCTGCTTTTTCAGAACTATTAACAAGAAAATAGTCATTTTTGCTTTCAAACTTTTTGCAAATATTGTTGCTACAATTATGTACAAGCTTAGAAATATAATTAAATATAGAAGCTACATTTTCTGCATTTAAATCGTCAGAAAGGTGCAATTCTGCCTCAATAGCCTTAACAGAAGCTTTACTAATTCCAGTAAAGGTGTTAGACACAATATTTACAAGGCTAGGACTATTTAATTTAATAGAATTATTTTTAATTATTCTATTAAATTCTTCTGCATCATTTACATCAAAAAAATCTAATTTATCTGCTTTAGGCAAAACATATTTCTCCCCAGCAAATATATTTCTATACGAACCAGAATTTAAGGAAAAATGTCTAAGAGCATCAATAATTACATTTTCACTATCCACCAAGATTATATTGCTATGTCTTCCCATAAGTTCTACAATAAGCTTTTTAGAGGAAATATCTTTAGATTTATTATAACCTTCTACTTCAATAAAGATAATTCTTTCTAAATTGTTAGTATATATGCTACTAATATGAGTGCCAACCAAATACTTTCTAAGAGTCATACAAAAATTAGGTGCTTGATTTGGATTAGGTTTAGCATTTGTAGTTAAATTTGCTCTATAAAATCCGAGAATTTACTACTAAATCTAAAGCAAATTTTGAACCATTAGAATAAATGCCTAACACAATTTCATCAAAATTAGGTTCATATATTTTATCTATTTTACCATTTACAATTTTATTTTTTAATTCATTCACAACAGAATAATTTACTAAGCCATCATAAGCCATAAAAAATTCCTCCTTAACTAATTACTAAAAACGCAACAATATATTAGCACAAATTAAAGAAAATATCAAATATCTCTTGACTTAAAAGCACGGCTAGACTATAATTAGGAACATAGGAAACTTCAGGAGGTATCTTCATAAATATGGAAAAAGCAAATGTTTTTTATTCAACGGATAATAAAGATTATGACAATATGACAGATGAAGATTTAGTAAAAATTATTAAATCTGGTGACAAATCTGCTTTTGAATATTTGCTTAACAAATACAAAGAACTAGTAAATATAAAAGTTAGCAAATACTACATTGTTGGCGCAGAAAAAGATGATATAGTTCAAGAAGGCTTAATTGGCCTTTTTAAAGCAATTAAAAGTTATAAATCCGATATGAAAAATTCATTTAAAAGTTTTGCTAATATGTGCATAGAAAGACAATTGATTACAGCTATAAAAAGCTCTAATAGACAAAAACACATGCCACTTAATTCATATTTATCTTTAAATATATCTGCTTATGATGAAGAAGATGGAAAAAGCGATACCCCATTGATAGACGTATTTAATACTACTTTAATAGAAGATCCTTTAGATACAATAACAAAAAAAGAGTATTACAAAAATATAGAAGAAACAATAGATAAGTCACTTAGTGACTTTGAAAAGAAAGTATTAAATAAATATATAAATGGGAAAAGCTACATAGAAATTGCAGAGGATTTAGATACACCTGTAAAATCTATAGATAATGCAATTCAACGTATACGTAAAAAAGCTATAAAAGGCTTAAAACAACAATAAGTGCTTCTATAGCTCAGTAGGTAGAGCACAGCCATGGTAAGGCTGGGGTCGACGGTTCGATTCCGTCTGGAAGCTCCAAGGTATTTTTTATACTTAAATTTTAAGAGCATAAAGAAACTTAAGTAGTTTATTTGCTCTTAATTTTAGGTAAGAGGAGAATTTCAAATGGGTAAATTCAAAGAAATTTTACAAAGAAAAGTAGAAGATGAAACAGCTGCTTTTGCAATATTAGGTGCTATGATTGTTACCTTTGCCATTACTATTGGAGTATGGGAATATATATATTATCAAAAAACAGTAGAAGCTAATGCTAGTTTATTAAATATAAATTTAGAATCTATTTCAACTATAAATAGTGAGGAAGAAGAGAATATTACTCAAGACGTAAATAAATTAGAATCAAAAATAGAAGATGAAGATGAACTAAAAAAGAAAAATGAAGAAGAGTATGAAAAGCTAAAAAAAGAAAATAAACTTTCTTCTCAAGTAGATAAATACTATATTAAAGTTAATTATGGTGCACAAGTAGTTACTGTGTATACTCAGGATTCTAATGGAAAATATACTAAGCCAGTCAGGGCAATGGTATGTTCTACAGGCACATATACACCAACATCTGGAACTTATAGAACTTTAGGTAAAGGAAATTGGTGGCCACTAATGGGAGATGTTTATGGTCAATATTCAACTTGGATTTGTGATGATATTTTATTCCATTCGGTTCCATATTTAGAATCAGGTGATAAATCTTCATTAGAATATTGGGCATATGATCAATTAGGTCAAAGGGTATCCATGGGATGTGTAAGATTAACTGTAGAAGATGCAAAGTGGATTTATTCTAATTGCCCAGTTGGAACACAAGTAGAATTTTATTCTAGTTCAAATCCAGGGCCACTTGGAAAGCCAAACACAATGAAAATATCTGATGCACCAGCTGATGTAAGAGGCTGGGATCCAACAGATCCTGACAAAAATAATCCTTGGCCAGAATATTTGAAAAAATTAGAGGAAGAAGAAAATAAGAAAGAAGAAAATAAGGACGATAATAACGATAAAGTAAACAATATTACAAACGAAATAGTAGACCAGCCAGTTAATGATATTACTAATGAGGTTATAGATGAGCCTGTAAATGATATAATAAACGAAGTTGTAGATGAACCGATAAATGATGTTAATATACCGGCAAATGATTTAATAAATACAAATAATTTAACAAATGATTTTGAAGAAGAAATTATAAATGAAATAACAACTAGTGGTGAATAAACGAAGGGAGTTATAGCAAAATGAAAATAGGAATAGTAGGATTACCAAATGTAGGAAAAAGCACAATGTTTAATGCAATAACAAATGCTGGTGCAGAATGTGCGAATTATCCATTTTGTACTATAGAACCAAATGTTGGTGTTGTACCAGTACCAGATGAAAGATTAGATGTACTTACTAAAATGTATAATGCAAAAAAAACAACTCATGCAATAATAGAATTTGTTGATATTGCAGGTTTGGTAAAAGGTGCAAGTAAAGGAGAAGGGTTAGGAAATAAATTTTTATCACATATACGTGAAGTAGATAGTATCTGCGAAGTAGTAAGATGTTTTGAAGATACAAATATTGTACATGTTGATGGAAATATAAACCCTAAAAGAGACATCGAGACAATCAATTTGGAACTAATATTTGCAGATTTAGAAACTGTTAATAAAAAAATTGATTCAGCAAAAAAGAAAATTAAAGCTGATAAAAAATTTGAAGCAGAGTTAAATTTATATGAAAGAATAAAAACAGCACTAGAAGAAGGAAAATCTGCAAGAACACTAGAATATAATGAAGATGAACAAGAAATATTAAAAGATGCATATTTATTAACTTTAAAACCAATATTATATATTGCAAATGTTTCTGAAGATCAACTTGCTAATCCATTTGAGGACGAGAAGGTAAAGCAAGTAGTAGAATATGCTAAAGAAGAAAATGCAGAAGTAATTCCTCTTTGTGTAAAAATTGAAGAAGAACTTTCAAGCTTAGAGGGAAACGACAAAAAGGAAATGCTAGATGCATTAGGTCTTGGAGAATCAGGATTGGATAAAGTTATAAAAGCAAGTTATAATTTATTAGGGCTAATGTCATTTTTAACTGCCGGCGAGCAAGAAGTTAGAGCTTGGACAATAAAAAAAGGAACAAAGGCGCCTGAAGCAGCAGGAAAAATACATAGTGATATAGAAAGAGGCTTTATTAGAGCTGAGATTGTTTCTTATGACGATTTAATTAGAGAAGGCAGTATGGTAGCAGCTAAGGAAAAAGGACTAGTTAGGTCAGAAGGAAAAGATTATATTATGCAAGAAGGAGATATTGTACTATTCAGATTTAATGTTTAATATTACAAAAATGTTACAATATTATTACAACTATATTATTTTAAAAAAAATATTGACGAAAACATAAAAAAAGAGTAAAATAATATTGTGAGTGTTTATTATTCATGCATAAAAATTTAAAAATGATAAATAATAAGAGAAATGTATCTAACATAAGAAGGAGAGGAAAGATATATGTTAAATTCAAAAAAAATTGTAGTTTTATTAGTAGTTATATTTCTAATAATAGGCATTTGTACACAGGTAAGAGCATCAAATATACTAGATTTAGAGGATATATTAAATTCAAATGGAATATATGCTAATCAAGTTGCGGCAAATCAAATCGCAGCTAATGAATTAAGCGGAGGATCTACCGCAAACCAAATATTGGCTAATCAAATTAAAGCAAATCAAATTGAAGCAAATGAAGAGGCTGGAGGCTCAGTAATTCAACCAAATACTAATAGAACAAGTAATAGTACTACATCAGGAAATAATCTTCCTCAAACAGGTGTGACGGAAGATATAACTGTTATGTTCTTTATAATTGTTTGTGTAATTCTAGCTATTTATGCATATAAGAAAATAAGAGATTATAGATAAAAATATATAAAGAAATACCTTAACATTATTGTTATGGTATTTCTTTTGCGTGTACAACTAATCTTTTACCATTAATGTTATTACAAGTTACAAGAGTAATAATTTTTAATCCATTAGTTTCTTGAAAGGTACAAGACGTATCACTAGAATCAGTTTCATATATATCATATATTCTATAAGTTATACTATTTCCGCTTAAATCATAAATTTTTATTTCATCATTTATTTCTAGTTCGTTAAGTCTACTAAATAATTTATAATCTACATAGTTATGTCCTGCTATACATAGATTGCCAACTTCGTTTGGCAAAGGACCTGCAAACCTACATACAGAAACATCTAATAAATCATTATTACTGATTGATAAAATAGAGTAATTTAAGTTTATTTTATCTATCTTAATTATTCCGAATTACAAATGGAGTGTTATCAACCATATCTGTAGAATAACTGCTAGTTAAGGAGTTAGAGAACATAGTAGAAACAGAATAAGAAGAAGTCAATTTTTTTGAAATTTCTTCATTTTGAATATTTTCATATAAACGTATAAGAAATAAAATAATAAAAAAAATCAATAGAAAAAGAGCAGTAAAAAAAATCACTTTATACCATTTAATTTTCTTTATATGACAAGAGAAATAGTCTGATTGTAAATCTACATAACTTAAAAAAGGATTACTAGTATTATTATATGAGACTATTTCTTTATCATTTATTTTTAAGACTTTACTATTCTTATTACAATTATATAATATTTGATTCATAAGCTTTTCACCTTAAAAATATTATTTGCAAAATTCATTATAATTATAACTAGAAATTATTACTATATAAAAAATTCTTAAGAAATTTTTAAAAATTGTAGCAAAACATCATAAATGTATGATAGAATATAGGTCAGTTAAAAAATAAAAAAAGGAGAGTGTTAAAAGTGCCTGAAAATAAGTACAAGAGAATATTACTTAAACTAAGTGGAGAAGCTTTATCAGGAGACAAAAAGTCTGGGATTGATACAGACACAGTTGATAAAATTTGTGAACAAATTAAAGAACTTGTTAAGATGAAAACAGAAGTAGCTATAGTTGTAGGTGGTGGTAACTTTTGGAGAGGAGCCAATAAGAACATGGAAAGAACAACATCAGACTATATGGGAATGCTTGCTACAACTATGAACGGTTTAGCACTTCAAAATGCTTTAGAAGAAAAAGGAGTATATACAAGACTTCAAACCGCAATTGAAATGAGAGAAATAGCAGAACCTTACATTAAAAGAAGAGCAGTAAGACATTTAGAAAAGGGAAGAGTAGTTATATTTGGATGTGGAACAGGAAATCCATATTTTACAACAGATACAGCAGCAGCTTTAAGAGCAGCAGAAATTGATGCAGAAGTTATTTTAGTAGGTAAAACAATTGATGGAGTTTATTCTGCAGATCCTAAAATAGATAAAAATGCAGTTAAATATGATGAAATATCATATTTAGATATTTTAAGTGATAATCTTAAAGTTATGGATTCAACTGCAATTTCACTATGCAGGGATAATAATATTCCTCTAATTGTATTTGAAATAGCAAAGCCAGATAATATTATAAAAATTGTAAAAGGTGAAAAAATAGGCACTTTAATTAAATAAAATGTCACTTTAGGGGACAGGTCTATTTGAGACACATTTGTCATCTTAGGGGACAGGTCCTTTTCCGACATACTTGTCGGGTTTGGGGACAGGTTTCGATAAAAAATAATTATATTGATAAAAAAGTTAAAAATAGAGAAAATATAGAAAATTTTAAAATTAAATCTGAATATAAATAGAGAAAGGAGAGCACAAATAGAATTGTGCAAATAAAAATATGAATTTAGATAAATTTGAAGAAAAAATGATGAAAACAGTAAGTGTATATGAGGAAAATTTAGCAGAGATAAGAGCAGGAAGAGCAAATCCAGCAATTTTAAATAAAATCACAATAGACTATTACGGAACACCAACACCTATAAACCAAGTCGCAGGAATTTCAGTTCCAGAAGCAAGACTTATAGTTATTCAACCATGGGATGGAAGCATATTAAAAGAAATTGAAAAAGAAATTTTAAAATCAGATATAGGAATAAATCCTTCTAATGATGGAAAAGTAATAAGACTAGCTTTCCCTGAATTAAATGAAGAGAGAAGAAAAGAAATAGTAAAAGATATAAGAAAAATGGCAGAAGAAGCAAAAGTAGCAATAAGAAGTATAAGAAGAGATGCTATTGATGAAGCTAAAACTATGCAAAAAAATTCTGAAATATCAGAAGATGAGTTAAAAGGAGCAGAAGACAATATACAAAAATTAACTGACAAATATGTAGAAGAAATTGATAAGATATTAGAGAAAAAAGAAAAAGAAGTAATGAGCATTTAGTTAGTATTTGGCTCTAAGGGAAAAAACTTCAGTAGGAATATGATTAAAGCTAGTGAAAACAAGAATCTTAAAATAAATATAACACAAAATAGAACAAAGAAGGGAAGGAAAACTATAGTGGCTATAGAAAACATAGACAAAGAATTAATGCCTAAGCATATTGCAATTATAATGGACGGAAATAGAAGATGGGCAAAAGAAAAGGGAATAGATACTAAACTAGGACATAAAGCAGGAGCTGAAACATTAGAAAAAATAGCTTCTTATGCAAACAAAATAGGATTAAAATACTTAACGGTATATGCTTTTTCTACAGAAAATTGGAAAAGAACCAAGGAAGAAGTAGGAGCTTTAATGATATTACTTAGAACATATTTGGACAAATTTTTAAATAAAGAAAGCTTGCGTAATATAAGAATTAGAGTATTAGGTGACATAGAAAATTTAGATAAAAGTCTAAAAGAAAGTATAGAAAAAATTATAGAGAAGTCTAAAAATAATACTGGACTTACATTAAATATTGCATTTAATTATGGGGGAAGAGCAGAAATCGTAAGAGCAGTTAGAAGAATATCAGATAAAGTAAGCAAAGACGAACTTAAAATAGAAGATATAAATGAAGAATTAGTAACAAACAATTTATATACTAATGGAGAACCAGATCCAGATTTACTAATAAGACCTGGAGGAGAATTAAGGATAAGTAATTTCCTATTATGGCAATTAGCTTATACAGAATTTTTATTTATTGATAAATATTGGCCAGATTTTTCAGAAGAAGATTTATTAGAAGCAATTAAAAAATTTGAAAATAGAAATAGAAAATTTGGTGGAAAATAAGACAATAATATAGAAAGAAAGGACTAAAGATGAGCATTAAAAGAATTTTATCAGGAATAATTTTATTTCCAATATTTGCACTTATATTGATATTTGGTAACAAATATGTAGTAGATGTTTTTATAAGCATAGTTGCTATAATGAGCTTACATGAATTTTATAAAGCATTTAAAGGAAAAGCAAAACCAATACAATGGCCAGGATATGTTACTGCTGGGCTCATTTCGCTTATTCATCTAATACCAGGAGAATATGTACTACCAGTTATTACTTTATTAATCCTTATGAATATACTTGTGCTTTTTGCACAAAGCATTGTAACCAATATGAAAAGAAATGTTAATGATATTGCTATTTCACTACTTGGAATATGTTATATTGTTTTCTTTCTAGTGTTTGCACCACTAATTCGAGATAGCTTAGAAAATGGTAAAATACTTATATGGTATGTATTCTTTTCTGCTTGGGGTACAGATATATTTGCATATTTTATAGGAAAACATTTTGGAAAACACAAATTTACTCCAATAAGCCCTAAGAAATCAATTGAAGGGTGTGTTGCAGGTATTTTTGGCGCAATAATTATGAATATGGTATATACCTTAATATGTAATTCTATTTTTGGAACAAGTTTTAATTATTTGTACATATTGGGATTATCAATATTTTTAAGTATAATTAGTCAAATAGGTGATTTAGCGGCATCTAGTGTAAAAAGGTATTGTGAAATTAAAGATTATAGTAATTTAATACCGGGACATGGAGGTCTATTAGATAGAATAGATAGTGTAATATTTATTTTACCTTTTGCATATTTTTTGTTAAGTATAATATAATTAATAAAGAATTACATGTTTTCCTGTAGTCACTTGTTAAGCTTTTGGAAACAAGAAAAATATGTGAATGATTAAAGAAAATATAATTATAAAGGAATACGCTTATGAGTATTATAATTACAATTATTAAAATAGTAGTTATACTTGGTTTTCTAGTTTTAATACATGAAACTGGACACTTCGTTGTGGCTCGTTTGTGTAAAATTAAAGTAAATGAGTTTTCTATTGGATTTGGTCCACTCATTTGGACAAAACAAACAGAAAAAACCAAGTATTCACTAAGACTAATACCACTTCGGTGGTTATGTGAATATGTTAGGAGAAGAGGAACGTTCTGAAGAAGAGGGTTCCTTTAGTAAAGCTAGCATACCAAAGAGAATAGCTATTGTGGCAGCCGGAGGATTGGTAAATATTATATTTGCAATTTTACTTTATATAGTTATTGCTACCATAATGACCGGAAACTTTGGAACTGCCATAAATTCTACAGGTAATTTTATACTAGCTATGTGGGAAAGTATAAAAATGATATTTACAGGTAGAGTAACGGCAAATGACCTTATGGGACCTATAGGAATATCTGAAGTAGTTGCACAAACAAGTAGTCTTTTGGACTTCTTATACATTATGGCATTAGTTTCTATGTCTTTAGGTGTAACAAACTTACTCCCATTTCCACCACTTGATGGAGGAAAAATACTAATATATATAATTGAAGCAATTAGACGAAAACCATTAAAGGAAGATTTTGAATTAGGATTGCAAATGTTAGGTTTCTTGGTTTTAATCACACTATCAGTGTATGTGGCATTCAATGATGTGGGAAGAATAATTTCGTAGTATTGTTTTTGTATGTTAATGCACTTATAATTTTCTACTCTAGGTTAGAGTAAACTTCTAAAAAAAGTATTTCAAATATGTCGGTCCAGCTGATTTTCATAGAAATTCTATGAGAAATTTTGGCAGCGCCCTCAAAAGGGTTTGAGATTCCCTACCAAAATTTTTCAAGAATTTCTATATTCAAATCACTCTCCATTCCATATTTTCATACTTTTTTTATAAGCCCACTCTAACCTAGAAAAACAAATAGATAATTGTGCATTAACACACAAAAACCAAAAAGTATAGGAGATGAACTCATGGAAAAAACAATAAAAGAAATATTTAAAGATTATAATTCAGAAAGTTTTTCACTAAATGCAGGTAGAATTAAGTCAATAAATTTATTTAAAAAGATAAATAAATTAGAGTTAATTATAATAGCAGATGAGTTTATAAAAATAGAAGACATATATAAATTTGAACAATATTTAAAGCAAAGATTTAATATATTTGAAGTAAATATAAAAGTAGAGTATACAAAAGAAATTGATGTAGATTTACAAAAAGAGTGGAACTTAATTATATGCTATATGGCACATAAGCATCCACTAAGTAAAGCTTTTCTAAAAAATAGCACACTTGAAATACATGATAAAGATATAACTGTAAGAATGGTAACTAAGGGTAAGTTAGTATTAGATGCAAAGAAGTTTGATGAGATATTAGCTGAAATTATAGAAAATGTTTATGGTTTAAAATACAAAATTACTTTTGTAGAAGATGTATCAGAAGATGCAATTAAGCAATATATGGAACATGCCATGAAACTTGAGCAAGAGGCTATTAAGCAAGCACAGTTAATGGCAGAAGAAGCATTAGAAAATTCGGAAGGTAAATCACATTCAGGGGCACATAAAGCCAAGGAAAATACTAATGCTCCTAGTGAACCTCAAGAGGTAAGTGTATCCATAGAAGTGCCACAAGAAAAAGAAGAAAACTCTCCATTAATATATGGCAGAAGCTTAAAGTTAAAAGAACAGCTAGTAAAAGTTATAGATTTAAGTGTGGATAGTGGAAAAGTTGTATTAGATGGAGAAATATTAAATATAGATTCTCGTGAGCTTAAAAGTGGAAAAGTGCTTGTTATGTTTGACTTGTATGATGGAACAAGTACAATAACTTGCAAAGTATTTTCAGAGGGAGATAAATCAAAAGAACTTATAGGAAAGCTTAAAGGAGCAAAAGGCGTAAAACTAGAAGGAACAGCTCAATTTGACCCATTTGCAAAGGAGCTTGGAGTTATTGCTAATGTAATTATAGAAAGTACTGGCCTTAAGAAACAGGTTAGAATGGATAATGCAAAGGAAAAAAGAGTGGAGTTACACATGCATACACAAATGAGCCAGATGGATGGTATGACATCTGCAACAGATTTGTTAAAAAGAGCAGTAAAATGGGGAATGAAGTCTATTGCAATTACAGACCATGGTGTGGTACAAGCCTTTCCAGAAGCACATAAATATTTGGAGAAAGACCACCCGGATTTAAAAGTTATATATGGGGTGGAAGCATACTTAGCACCTGATAGAACACCAGTTGTATCATTTCCACGAGGACAAGATATAGATAATACCACGTATTGTGTTCTAGACTTAGAAACTACAGGTTTTTCGTTTAGAACAGAAAAAATAACCGAAATTGGTATTATGAAGATGAAAAACGGAGAGGTCATAGACGAATTTTCATGTTTTGTAAATCCAGAAAAACCTATTCCACAAAGGGTAGTTGAAGTTACAAATATTACAGATGATATGGTAAAAGATGCAGAAACTATAGATAAAGTTTTTCCTAAAATGATGGACTTTATAGGTGATAGTGTATTAGTTGCGCATAATGCAGATTTTGATATAGGATTTTTAAAGTACAATGCTGCAGAATTAGGTTATACCTTAGAAAATACATATATGGATACATTACGTTTGGCAAAAGAGCTATTTCCAGAATATAAAAAGTACAAATTAGGAATAATTGCTGAAAACTTAGGAATAAAAGTTGAGGTAGCACATAGGGCATTAGATGATGTTGATACAACAGTTAAGGTATTAAGAGTAATGCTTGATATGCTTAAAGAAAAAGGTGCAAAAAAAATAGAGGATATAGATAAGATATGTGCAGGAAGTACAGATTTTAGAAGACTTCCAACATATCATGCTATCATTCTAGCACAAAACTATGTTGGATTACGAAACTTATATAAGTTAATATCAATTTCGCATCTAGACTATTTCTATAAAAAACCTCGTATTCTTAAATCTATTTATAAAGAAAACTGCGAAGGTTTAATACTTGGAAGTGCTTGTGAACAAGGAGAAATTTATAGAGCAATTGTAGCAGGAAAAACAGATGAAGAAATAGAAGATATAGCTAAAGATTATGACTATTTAGAAATTCAACCATTAGGCAACAATATGTTTATGGTAAGAGATGGAACAGTTGCTGATGTAAAAGGTTTAGAAGACATAAACAAAAAAATAGTAGCACTTGGAGATAAGCTTGGAAAGCCAGTTGTAGCGACTTGTGATGTGCATTTTATGGATCCACAAGACGAAATATATAGACGTATACTAATGGCAGGACAGGGCTATGATGATGCAGACGAACAAGCCCCACTATATTTACGTACAACAGAGGAAATGCTTAAAGAGTTTGAATATTTAGGAGAAGAAAAAGCATACGAGGTTGTTGTAACGAACACAAATAAAATAGCAGATATGTGTGAGAAAATAAAACCAATATCACCTGAAAAATGTCCACCACATATTGATGGATGTGAGCAAACAATAAAAGATATAGCATATAGTAAGGCACATGAATTATATGGAGACCCACTTCCAGATTTGGTACAAGAAAGACTAGATAAGGAATTAAACTCAATTATTAAGAACGGATTCTCTGTTATGTATATAATTGCACAAAAACTAGTGTGGAAATCAAATGAAGATGGATACATAGTTGGTTCAAGAGGATCTGTTGGTTCATCCTTTGTGGCAAATATGACAGGTATTACAGAAGTAAATTCGCTTCCACCACACTACAGATGCCCTAAGTGTAAATATTCAGACTTTACAGATTATGGATATGCCTGTGGATTCGACTTGCCAGATAAAGACTGTCCGAAATGTGGAACTAAAATGGTAAAAGATGGTATAGATATACCATTTGAAACCTTCCTTGGTTTTAACGGAGATAAAGAGCCTGATATAGACTTAAACTTCTCTGGAGAATATCAAGCAAAAGCACATAAATATACAGAGGTAATCTTTGGTAAAGGAACAACCTTTAAAGCAGGAACTGTTGGTACAGTTGCAGATAAAACTGCTTACGGATATGTAAAAAAATATTACGAAGAAAGAGGAATTCCAATAAACAATGCAGAGGTACTAAGATTAGCACAAGGCTGTACAGGAATAAAAAGAACAACAGGTCAGCATCCAGGAGGAATTATAGTTGTACCAAAAGGAAGACAAATTTATGAATTTTGTCCAGTACAACATCCAGCAGATGACCCTAACTCAGACATAATTACCACACACTTTGATTATCACTCAATAGACCAAAACTTACTAAAACTAGATATACTAGGACACGATGATCCTACAATGATAAGAATGTTATACGACATAACAGGAATAGATCCAACCAAAGTACCACTTGATGATAAAGAAACAATGTCAATCTTTAGTTCAACAGATGCACTTGGGGTAACACCAGAGCAAATAAAGAGCAAAGTCGGAAGTTATGGAATACCTGAATTCGGAACAAAATTTGTTAGAGGAATGCTAGTAGACACAAAGCCAACTACATTTGACGAACTAATACGTATATCTGGATTATCACATGGTACAGACGTATGGCTTGGTAACGCACAAAGCTTAATAGACGAAGGAACAGTAACCTTAAACGAGGCAATCTGTTGCCGTGACGATATAATGATATATCTAATAAAGAAGGGCTTACCACCAAATAAAGCCTTCAAAATAATGGAAACAGTACGTAAAGGTAAAGCACTTAAAGACCCAGAAAAATGGGCAGAATTTGTAGCACTTATGAAAGAACATGACGTACCAGAATGGTATATTAAATCATGCGAAAAAATAAAATACATGTTCCCAAAGGCACACGCAGCAGCATATGTAACAAATGCATTTAGAATAGCATGGTTTAAAGTGCATCAGCCTAAAGCATATTATGCAGCATACTTCACAATAAGAGCAGACGAATTCGACAGTGACATAATGTGCTATGGAAAGCAAAAAGTATTAAACAAAATGAAAGAAATAGACCTTGCAGGAAATAGCGCTACAACAAAGGACAAGAATATGTATGCTATATTAGAATTAGTATTAGAAATGTATGAAAGAGGCATAAACTTCCTTCCAATAGACCTTTACAAATCACATGCAACAAAATTTTTAGTAGAAGAAGAGGGAATACGCCCACCACTTAATAGCATACCGGGACTTGGAACAGTGGCAGCAGAAGGAATAGACGAAGCAAAAAAAGACGGCAAATTCATGTCAATAGACGATATGAAAATACGTTCTAAAATAGGAAAATCTGTAATAGAATTACTAGACAGAGTAGGATGCTTAAAAGGAATGAGCCAGAGCAACCAAATGAGCTTGTTTGGTTAAATGGCACTTTGGTGCCTGTCACTTTAGTGCCATTTGGCACTTTTGGGGACAGGTCTAAATGAGACAAAGATGTCCCCAAAAGACCTGTCCCTAAAAGGACATAGTTGGCATACTTGGGGACAGGTCCACAGTAAAAGAAATTGTGAATAGAGTAGAAAAAGCAGTGGAAAATGACACTGCTTTTTTTGTAACTCTAAAGACTATTCCTACGCTTATAAATCGACACAAAATTACATAATACCTTTAGTAAATTTAAAATTACATAAAAAAATGGTTTTCATAAAACATTTCAAATATTAATGTGGATAACTTTAAAAAAATAACCCACTATTTATAGTTATTCACAGAGTTATCCACATTATCCACATGCCTGTGGACAACTAAATGGTAAAAAATAGCAATAAAATAGTAACATAATGTCGTAAAATAAATTAAAAGCAAGAGTTAAGTATAAAAAAGTAGATTTTTGTCTGTGGATAACTTTTTATAATTCATGACTTTTTACAAATAATGTATGTTTTATAGTTTTTATTTTCGGCCCCCAACATCGTACAAACTGTATAAACTTTACATACGTTTCGTTTAACAGTTTGTAGACTTGTCGGTCCCCAACTTGAGCACTCAAATAAAAACTATAAAACATACATTATTTGCGTTAGTCATTAAAGCTCTGTAAATTACAACAAGACAGCAACTAATTATGCTCTAATTAACATAAAAATCTTGACTTTTATACTGTATATTGATAAAATCTAAAAATGAAAAACTAATTTGAAATATAAAAGAGAACTCTCCTAAATTTCCCTAACGTGGACAAAAAGGAGTGTCCCTTTTGTTCACTATAGAAAGGAAGTTATTTTATGAAAGAAAAATTGACAATGGATAAAATAGTAAGTCTTTGCAAAAATAGAGGATATGTGTATCCAGGCTCTGAAATATATGGAGGTTTAGCAAATACTTGGGATTATGGTCCTTTAGGTGTTGAATTAAAAAACAACATAAAAAAAGCATGGATGAAGAAGTTTGTACAAGAAAGTAAATATAATGTAGGATTAGATGCAGCAATACTAATGAATCCTGAAGTATGGGTAGCTTCTGGACACGTAGGAGGATTTTCTGATCCACTTATAGATTGCAAGGAATGTAAAACTAGACATAGAGCAGATAAATTGATAGAAGAATGGGCGCATGAGCAAGGAAATGACATGATTGCAGACGGTATGAGTGATGAGCAAATGATTAACTTTATAAAAGAGCATCATATTGCTTGCCCTAATTGTGGAAAAGAGAATTTTACAGATATTCGTAAATTTAATTTAATGTTCAAAACTTTCCAAGGAGTTACAGAAGATAGTAAAGCAGAGATTTATTTAAGACCAGAAACTGCACAAGGTATATTTGTAAACTTTAAAAATGTGCTTCGTACAACAAGAAGAAAGTTACCAATGGGTATTGGACAAATAGGTAAAGCATTTAGAAATGAAATTACTCCTGGAAACTTTACATTTAGAACACGTGAGTTTGAACAAATGGAACTTGAATTTTTCTGTAAGCCAGGAACTGACTTAGAATGGTTTAAGTATTGGAAAGATTATTGTGAAAATTGGCTTCTAAGCCTAGGAATGAAAAAAGAAAATATACGTTTAAGAGACCACTCAAAAGAGGAACTTGTATTCTATAGCAAAGCTACAACAGATATAGAATATGCATTCCCATTTGGTTGGGGAGAACTTTGGGGTGTTGCTGACAGAACTGATTATGATTTAAAGAAACATCAAGAACATTCTAAAGAGGATATGAGTTACTTAGACACAGAAACAAACGAGAAGTATGTTCCTTACTGTATAGAGCCATCACTTGGATGTGATAGAGTAGCTTTAGCATTCTTATGCAACGCTTATGATGAGGAAGAAATTGCAGAGGGAGATGTAAGAACAGTATTACATTTACATCCTGCGTTAGCACCATATAAAGTTGCAGTTTTACCACTTTCTAAGAAACTAAGTGAGAAAGCAGAAGAAGTGTATAGCAAACTATCTAAGAAATTTATGTGCGACTATGATGAAGCAGGAAGCATTGGAAAAAGATATAGAAGAGAAGATGAAATTGGTACACCATATTGTGTAACAATAGATTTTGACACGTTAGAGGACAACTGTGTAACGATAAGAGATAGAGATACAATGGAACAAGTACGTGTAAAAATAGATGAACTAGAAAACTGGCTAGAAGAAAAAGTAGAATTCTAAAGTATTAGCAAAATGGCCTATAACCTTTGTGTTATACTGAAGATAAAAGAGTAATTATATATTCATCATATAAAAACACACGCGTGGACAAAATGGAGTGTCCCTTTTGTTCACAGTTCTAGAAATTTTATAAAGAAATTGGCCATTTCTAGTGCATTAGTAATCTTATTTGCAAAAGAAGCACATCTCTTTTGGAAAATAAAAATAGTAATAGAAGGAGTAAATAGTGGAAGAAACAACAGCAAAAAAATCTAAAGGTTTTTCCTTTATGAAAAATGTACTACTTTTAATGCTCTCAGAAATTGTAGTAAAGGTTTTAGGACTAGTATATAGATTAGTTATAACAAATGTAGAAGGATTTGGAGATGCAGGTCTTGGATATTATTCAGCAGGGTATCAAATTTATGCCCTCCTTCTTACATTATGCTCTATAGGTATTCCAAGTGTTATATCAAAGCTAATTTCTGAAAGGCTAGCAGTCGGAAACAATTATGGAGCACAACAAATATTCAAAACTGCATTAAAATTATTTACAGGAATAGGATTATTCTTTTCTGTGGCTTTATTTTTTGGAGCAGACTTTATTGCAACAAATATATTAAATGTACCAGATGTAGCCTATGTACTAAGGGTGCTTGCGCCTGCTATTGTTTTTGTGGCAATGTCGGCAGTGTTTAGAGGGTATTTCTCTGGACAGCAAAATATGAAACCAACTAGCGTTACGCAGGTGTTAGAGCAATTTTTGAATTGTGTACTATCAATCGTATTTGTGTATGCTTTAATTGGAAAAGAACCATACATAATGGCAGCTGGTGGAAACTTATCTACTACATTAAGTATAATAATAACATTTTTATATTTAACAACATATTACAAAAAGAATAGGATTATAGTTGATAAAAATCAAGAAATTTCACCAGAGGATAGAAAATCAAATAAAGAACTAATAAAAACAATACTTGCATTATCAATACCAATAACCATAGGTTCTGTAATATCTGTAATAAGCTCTGTTATAGATACAACAACAGTTAGCAACTGTATACAACAAGCATTTGAGGGATTAGTTACAGGTGGAAAAGAAGTACTAGAACAAATTGCTATGGAAAAAACAGGGATATTATCTAAAGTAGATAACTTAACTAATTTACCAATAGCAGTAAATTTAGCATTTTCTACTGCATTAGTTCCAGCTATATCAGAATCTATAGCTAAAAAAGAAAAAAAGCAAGCAGCAAAAAGATTGTCTTTTTCAATTTTAGCATCAATAATAATTATAATACCATGTGCCATAGGATATATTTGCCTATCAGACCAAATATTAAATTTAATTTATCCAAATGCACCAGATGGAGGAATAGTACTTAAATTATCATCTATTGCAATGATATTTGTAGCATTAAGCCAAACAATAAATGGTGGACTATATGGCTTAAACAAACCATTAGTTCCAGCCGTAGCATTAGCAATAGGAGCTGTAATAAAACTAATTTTAAACATAATTCTTGTAAGCAATCCAAGTATAAACATAATTGGTGCACCAATTAGCTCTATAGTATGTCAAATAATTGCATTTACTATATGCTATAAAGCAATAAATAGAGCTTTAAAAATGCACATACCTAAAATTAGATATATTGTAAAGCCACTTTTAGCAGGCATAATTATGGGAGTAGCTGTATACTTCATAAATATGGGACTAAATATGGTTATATCACCTAACATTTCAACAATTATATCAATACTAGCTGGTGCAATAATATATGTGGTACTAATATTTGTATTAAAAATACTTACAAAAGAAGAAATAATGATGATTCCTTTTGGAAGCAAATTATTAGCCAAGTTAAATATAGACATGGATTAGATTATAGTCTTAAAGGAATTTATTATCTAAGTTCCTTTGAAAATAAAAATTAAAAATTTAAGTTATTTTTAAGGTAGCTTAATTACAATGGAGAAATAAAATGGGAAAGCTTAACTATTTATTTAAACGAATAATTCAAATGGATTATAAAAATATGATAAAAATCGCTAAAAGTATAGGAAAGAAAACTAAGAAAAACTACATACTAATATTATTTGATATGTGTAGATGTGGTTTTAAATACCAAGCTGGATATTATGATTATCAAGAATTTGAATTTTATAATCTAAATAAAGAACAAAGAAAAACATACCTAACAAGAGGAAAAAATAACGAAATAGTAAAAAGATTTAATGAAAAATCTAAATTTCATATTTTTGACAATAAAGATGAATTTTATAAAACTTTCAATACTTTTCTAAAAAGAAAATGGATGGTTTTAGATGGGAGTAATCTTGATGAATTTACTAATTTCTTAGCAGATAACAAACAGGTTATAGTAAAACCTGTTGATGGAGAAGGTGGTAAGGGTGTAGAGAAAGTTGAATATAAAAGTAGACAAGATTGTGAAAAATTATATAAAAAATTGATTGATAATAATCAAACTATTGTAGAGCAATGCATAATTCAAAACAAAGAATTAAATAAGCTATATTCTAAATCTGTAAACTCATTAAGAATGTTTACATTTTATAAAGATGGAAAAGCTTATTTCCTTCAAGCAATTTTAAAAATTGGAAATGGTGGAGTTGTAGACAATTTCTCTAGTGGTGGAATGTACACCTACGTTGATGAAAATGGTTATGTTTATGTTGAAGCAATTGATAGACTTGATAATATATATGCCGAGCATCCTATATCTAAATGTCCAATAGTAGGCTTTAAAGTGCCAATGTTTAAAGAGGCAGTAGAAATGGTAAAAGAAGCAGCAAAAGTAGTACCTGAAATTGGCTATGTTGGTTGGGATGTGGCAATAGGAGAAAATGAACCAATATTGATAGAAGGAAATTGTTTCCCAGGCGTATTTCAAGTAAAGCCAAGCTTGGTAAAAGATAAAGAGAAGGTAGGTCTAATTCCCAAATATAACAAAATTATGCATATTTTCTAGAGTGGGCAGTTTGTGCACTCTAAGGAGAAAGAACACGTGCGTGGACAAAAGGGACAGTCCATTTTGTCCACACTGGAAAGGAAGAAAAAAGTGGGAAAAATTGGGTATCTTTTAAAAAGAATAAGAACGATGGATAAGAAAGCTATGTTTGAGAAAATAGACTCTATCCATAAAAAAACTGGAAAATCAAAATTATATTTACTATACGATATGTCAAGATGTGCCAGAAAATATGGTGCAGGCTATATGGATTATGACTTATTTGAAATGTATAACCTAACACCAGAACAACGTGATACATACATAACTAGAGGGAGAAATAATGCATTAGTTAGCAAATATAATAACAAGGATTATTTTCACTTATTTGAGAACAAAGATGAATTCAATACTCTATTTAAGGATTATATAAAAAGAGACTGGATAAAAGTTAAAGGAAACTCAAAAGAAGATATAATTGCATTTATGCAAAGACATGGCGAATTTATGGCAAAGCCAGTTGATGGTGGCTGTGGACACGGAATTGTTAAAGTGGATATAAAACAAGATAAGTTTGGCGACAAAAAGCTTAGCGAAGTTTTACCAAGTAACGAAAACGTATATGATGCACTTTATAGGAAATTAACAGAAGGAAATAATAACTTCGAACTAGAAGAGGTTATAAAACAACATCCAGAAGTAAGTAAAATTTATCCAGATGCAATAAACACAGTTAGAGTAGTTACCATATTAAAAGACAATGTACCACATGTAATTTGCGCATATTTTAGAATTGGAAATGGTAAATTTGTAGACAACTTCAATAGTGGTGGTATGGTAGCACCGGTAAACGAAGTGACTGGCGAAGTAATGGATAGAGCTATCGATAAGAAAAAGAACTTATATGAAACACACCCACAAACTGGTGCAAAAATAAAAGGCTTTAAATTCCCAGATTGGGACAAAGCAATAGCTATGTGTAAAAAGGCTGCAAAAGTAGTGCCTCAAATGGGGTATATCGGCTGGGATGTATGCTTTACACCAGATGGACCAATATTTGTAGAAGGAAATGAATTTCCAGGGCACGATATATACCAATTACCAGAACATACACCAAATAAAATTGGTATGATGCCAAAGTTTAATATACAATAATTATGTTAATTGATTTGCAAAAGGGGACGGGCTTAAATTGTAAATACTATTTCTCTTTTGCAGTGTGGAACTACATAATAATTATAACTAGCTAAAAAATAAGGAGAAGAGATTGAGAGGTAAGAGATTTAAGAAAACAGCTAATTCTTTTATGAAGAATGTTGTAATTTTAATTTGTTCGCAACTCTTAATAAAAGTATTAGGTTTAATATATAAATTAGTAATAACAAATATAGAAGGCTTTGGAGACACAGGACTTGGATATTATTCAGCAGGTTACCAAATATACTCATTATTGCTTACACTGTCGTCAATAGGAATTCCAAGTGTAATATCAAAGCTTGTATCAGAAAGAATTGCAATAGGAGATACCAAAGGTGCACAAAGAATTTTTAAAGTTGCATTTAGATTTTTCACAACCTTAGGATTAGTGCTATCAATTGGTTTATACTTTGGCTCAGATTTCATTGCAACAAACATACTAAACGTACCAGATGTAGCTTATGTAATGAAAGTACTATCACCTGCAATTGTTTTTGTTGCAATGTCTGCAGTATTTAGAGGATATTTCTCTGGACAACAAAATATGAAGCCAACAAGTGTATCACAGACACTTGAACAATTTTTAAATTGTGTGCTATCGATTACATTTGTATATGCTTGCATAGGAAAAGATACATACATAATGGCAGCAGCAGGAAATTTATCTACTACTTTTGCAATAGTGCTTACATTCATATATCTTTTCATTTACTACAAAAAGCGTAAACTTGACACAAGCAAATCTATAGAAAGCCCAGAAAAGAACAAAACAAATAAACAATTACTAAAAACAATCCTTGGAATATCAATTCCAATTACAGTAAGCTCACTAATTTCAGTAATTAGTGGTGTAATAGACACGGCAACAGTAAGTAACTGTATGCAAATAGCATATAGTGGCATAGAAAGCTCAAAAGAGGCATTGGAGCAAATAGCTATGTCTGCAACAGGAATATTATCAAAGGTAGATACCTTAGTAAGCTTCCCACTTGCAATAAACTTAGCCTTTTCAACTGCACTAGTGCCAGCAATTTCAGAAGCATTAGCAAAAAAGGACAAGGAAACAGCATCAAGGAGACTATCGTTCTCATTCTTTGCTTCATTAATAATAGTACTACCTTGTGCAATAGGATTTATATCACTCGCACAACCAATATTAAGTATGATTTACCCAACTGCTTCTGATGGAGCAGGAGTATTCCAGATTGCTTCTGTATCTATGATACTAACAGCACTTTCTCAAACTATGACTGGTGGATTATACGGAGTAAATCAATCAAAGATACCAGCAATAGCAGCAGGAATTGGTGCAGTAATAAAATTCATACTAAATATGATTTTAATAAGCAATCCAAACATAAATATTTATGGAGCATCAATAAGCTCATTTGTATATCAAGTAATAGTATTTATAATTTGTTACAGAGTATTGAATAGCCACGTAAATATGCATATTAAATTAAAAACACACATAATAAAACCAGTTATTTCAGCAGTAGGAATGGGAATAATTGTGTATATGGGATACAACATTATACATATGTTCCTTGGAAACACAATAAGCACATTACTTGCAATCTGTTTAGGAGCAATATCTTATGTGCTACTAATACTATTTACCAAAACGCTTTCAAAAGAAGACATAATGATGATTCCTTATGGAACAAAAATATATAGTTTTCTTGTTAAATTTAAAATTTACAAAGAGGTAAAAGAGCCTTTAAGATAATAAGTTACTTTACATAGATTTCCTTAAATATCTATTGTATGTTAGAGTAAATTTCTAAAAAAAGTATTTCAAATATGTCGGTCCAGCTACTTTTTCATAGAAATTCTAAAATAATTTTATGGCACCCTTCCATCAAAGATGAACTCTTTCCATAAAATTATTTAAGAATTTCTAATTCAAAGTACTCTCCATTCCATATTTTCATACTTTTTTTAGAAACCTACTCTAACATATAATAATTATGGTATAGAAATCTATGTAAAGTAACTTCAAATAGAAGATGGGGGAAAATTATGTTAAAGTACTTTATAATTTACTTAATTGCAATTAACTTAATTGCATTTTTAGCAATGTATATAGATAAACGAAAAGCAAAATATGGCAAATGGAGAATACCAGAGCAAACCTTATTTATTTTAGCTTTAATAGGTGGAAGCATTGGAGCCATTGCTGGAATGTATACATTTAGACATAAAACTAAAAAGCTAAGATTTTCGGTAGGATTTCCTGTGATTTTAGTATTACAGATTATACTTATTGTGTCAGTATGGAATGATTTTTTTAAAAATTAGTTATATTGGTCAAGAAAATGTGGTATAATATAGTTATATTGGTCAAGAAAATGTGTAAAAATCATCGAATGTTGGTCAAAAAATGTGAGGAGATGATGACATGTATCGAAAAATAATGACTGAACTGCTAGAATGGAAAAATAAAAAAGACAGATTACCACTAATTTTAAAAGGAGCTAGACAAGTAGGAAAAACCTGGATTTTACAAGAATTTGGGAAGGAATACTTTGATGACACATTGTATATAAACTTTGAAAATGCCGGAGATATACAAGATCTATTTAGTGGTAATATAGAGCCAAAAAGAATAATAGAATATTTATCTGCAATTCATCATAAAAAAATACAACCCGAGAAAACTTTAATTATATTTGACGAAATACAAGAGTTACCTAGAGCTCTAACATCATTAAAGTATTTTGCAGAGCAAGCACCAGAATATCCAATATGCTGTGCTGGTAGCCTACTAGGAGTTTTTTTACATGATAAAGTATCATTTCCAGTAGGTAAGGTGGACTTCTTAGAATTACAACCACTGGACTTTGAAGAATTTTTAATAGCTAATAATGAAGAAGAACTAATACAATTATTAAAAACAGAAAAGAATATGGAAATTCCAGATATTGTGGCAAATAAACTTAAAGATTATTTAAAACAATATTTTGTTATTGGTGGTATGCCTAGAGCTGTTCAAGTATGGCTAGATGAAAAAGATTTTGAAAAAGTAGAAAATGTGCAAAGAAATATAATAGAGGCATATACAAGAGACTTCTCAAAACATACTGACAAAAATATGGCGACCAAAATTGAATACGTATGGAGAAGTATTCCGTCTCAACTTGCAAAGGAAAATAGAAAATTTGTATATGGAGTAGTAAAAGATGGCGCAAGAGCAAGAGAATATGAAGATGCAATTAACTGGTTAAAGGACACCGGAATAGTTCGCATTGTAAATAGAGTAAAGTGTGGAGATAAGCAACCTCTAAAAGCCTATGAAGACTTAAAAGCATTTAAAATTTATCTATTAGATGTGGGATTATTAAGGGTACTTTGTGAACTTTCTTATGAGTTAATAATTAGTTCAGATGCAATATATAATGAATTTAATGGACTATTAACAGAACAATTTGTACTACAAGAGTTAAGTAATATTAAAAAGATAAAAACAATATACTATTGGAGTAATGAATATACAAGTAAAGTGGACTTTGTATTTGCTTATAAAAATTATATAATTCCCGTAGAGGCAAAAGCAGGAATAAATGTAAAATCACAGAGTTTAAGAACTTTTATAAATGAATATAATACAAAGATTGCATTAAGATATTCTTTATTAAATTTAAAATTAGATAATGACATCTTAAATATTCCTTTATATGCTATATGGAATACAGAAAATTATTTTAACAAACTAATAAGTGGAAAATAGTATTATTTGATATAAATCGAAAAATAAAAATTCTTCCAATTTTGTATTTACTTTTTTCAAACTTATCGATATAATAATGCAAGAAAAAATAACAAAAGCTGTATAAAAAGTAAAAATTTGCAAAAGATACAAATATAGGGAGGAACGTTTAATGGATAAAAAATATGTGTATTTATTTAGAGAGGGTAACGCAAACATGCGTGAACTACTTGGAGGAAAAGGCGCAAATTTAGCAGAAATGACTAATTTAGGGCTTCCAATTCCACAAGGTTTTACAATAACAACAGAGGCATGTATTGAATATTACAATAACAATGAAAATATTTCAGAAGAAATAAAATATCAAATTTTTATGAGCTTAAAAGAGTTAGAAAGAATAACTGGAAAACAATTTGGAAATCCAGCAAATCCATTACTTGTATCAGTACGTTCAGGTGCAAGAGCATCTATGCCTGGTATGATGGACACTATTCTAAACCTTGGCTTAAACAAAGAAGTAGTAGAAGCAATGGCAAAGAAGAACGAAAGATTTGCCTACGATAGTTATAGAAGATTTATACAAATGTTTAGTGACGTTGTAATGGAAATTCCTAAATCTTTATTTGAAGAAGCAATAGATGAGATGAAAAATAAAAAAGGTGTAAAACAAGACACTGAACTTACAGCAGACGATTTAAAGGAATTAGTTACAACCTTTAAGAAAATATATAAAAAGGAACACGGAGACGAATTCCCATCTAATCCAGAAGAGCAACTTATGGCAGCAGTAAAAGCAGTATTTAGGTCATGGAACAATCCTAGAGCCATAACATATAGACGTTTAAACGATATACCAAGCGAGTGGGGAACTGCAGTAAACGTGCAAGAAATGGTATTTGGAAATATGGGAGACGACTGTGGTACAGGTGTTGCATTCTCACGTAACCCAGCAACAGGCGAAAACAAAATATTTGGAGAATACCTAATGAATGCACAAGGTGAAGATGTGGTTGCAGGTATTCGTACACCAGAGCCAATAGAAAAATTAAAAGAAACAGATATGGAAGCATATCAGGATTTTGTAATGTATGCAACAAAATTAGAAAAGCATTACAAAGATATGCAAGATATGGAATTTACAATAGAAAATGGTAAGCTATATTTCTTGCAAACAAGAAATGGAAAAAGAACTGCAACTGCAGCACTTCAAATTGCAGTAGATTTAGTTAATGAAGGAATGATAACAGAAAAAGAGGCAGTTCTAAGAGTTGAGCCAAATCAATTAGACCAATTACTACATCCAAACTTTGACCCAGAAAAATTAAAACAAGCAAAACCAATAGCACAAGGTTTAGCAGCTTCTCCTGGGGCAGCTACAGGTAAAGTAGTATTTACAGCAGAAGAAGCACTAGAAAAGCATAATGCAGGAGAGAAAGACCTAATATTAGTTAGACTTGAAACTTCCCCAGAAGACATAGACGGTATGCACGTATGCCACGGAATACTTACAGTAAGAGGCGGTATGACATCACATGCAGCAGTTGTAGCACGTGGTATGGGAACTTGTTGCGTATCTGGATGTTCAGAAATATCTGTAAATGAAGCAGAAAAAACATTTACAGTAAATGGAAACACATACCATGATGGAGATTGGATTTCATTAGATGGAACTACAGGAAAAGTATATGGAGAAAAAATAGATACTGTTACTGCAACTGTTTCAGGTAACTTTGCTATGTTTATGAGTTGGGCAGATAGATACAGACAAATGGAAGTTAGAACAAATGCAGATACTCCAAAAGATGCAAAACAAGCTTACGAATTTGGTGCACAAGGAATAGGCCTATGTAGAACAGAGCATATGTTCTTCGCACCAGAAAGAATTGCAGCAATAAGAGAAATGATAGTATCAAAAACTAAGGAGCAAAGAGAAAAAGCTTTAGACAAAATACTCCCAATGCAAAGAGGAGATTTTGAAGGACTATTTAGAGAAATGAAAGGCTTACCAGTAACCATAAGATTACTAGACCCACCACTACATGAATTTTTACCACACACAGATGAAGAAATAGAAGCATTGGCAAAAGAGATGGATATGACATTTGAAGAATTAAAAAATGTGGTAACAAATCTACACGAATTTAACCCAATGATGGGACATAGAGGTTGTAGACTAGACGTAACATACCCAGAAATAGGAGTAATGCAAACAAAGGCAATTATAGGAGCAGCAATAAATGTTAAAAAAGAAGGTATAGAAGTAAAGCCAGAAATAATGATACCACTTGTAGGAGACTATAAAGAACTTGTATATGTAAAGAACATCATTACAAAAACAGCAAACGAAATGCTAAAAGAAGCAGGTATGGATATAAAATATATGGTAGGAACAATGATAGAAATACCAAGGGCTACACTAATAGCAGACAAAATTGCAAGAGAAGCTGAATTCTTCTCATTTGGAACAAACGACTTAACACAAATGACATTTGGATTTAGCCGTGATGATGCAGGAAAATTCTTAGGAGAATACTACTCTAAAAACATATATGACTTTGACCCATTTGCAAGAATAGACGAGGAGGGAGTAGGACAATTAGTAGAGCATGCAGTAAAATTAGGAAAACAAACTAGACCAGACATAGAACTAGGAATATGTGGAGAACATGGAGGAAACCCACCAACAGTAGAATACTGTCACAGAATAGGACTAACTTATGTATCTTGCTCACCATTTAGAGTACCAATAGCAAGGCTTGCAGCAGCACAAGCGGCAATAAAATATCCAAGATAAATAATAGAACACAATTTGTTTTAAATTTGAAACAGGGAGGCAGACCTATAAAAAAGGGTGTCTCCTTTTTTGTATTATTAAACATAAAATAGCATTATTAAATGCAAAACAATAATTCTACCAACAGTAGATTGATATTATAAAGCACTTATATTATACTTTAAGAAAAATATTGTTGGAGGAACTATGGATAATATAAAATTTGGAAAACTAATATTGAAATTGCGAAAAGAGAGAAATATGACGCAAAAAGAATTAGCAGAAAAATTAAATGTAACAGATAAAGCAGTATCTAAATGGGAAAGAGGAGATAGCTTCCCAGATATAACTCTTTTAGAGCCAATATCTAAAGAATTAGGTGTTACGGTAAGTGAATTGATTACAGGAGAAAAAGATTTAAATGAGGATGAAATCAGAAAGAAAATAGAACAATTTATAAAAGAACTTAAAGAAAGTAGAAATAAAAAAATTAAAAAACATATAAAAATAATATCAATTATAGTTTTATGCATAATTCTAATATTAAGCATATTGTTTGTAGCAAAAGCTAAACTTGCTACCTTTAATATATCAAGAGCAGTTATCGCTTATATAAAAGTTGTAAATTTTAATGAAAATTATTATGAGGTTCAAAGTATTCCAAATAGAGTAATGTATGCAAGAGATGATTATTCACTTAATGATTATATGAAACAATTTGGATATGAAGAAGATATAGAAAAACAAATGGGATATAACAGAGTTTTTACTAATGGAGAAAGAAGTATAAATATTAAATGTTGGGGATTATTAGAAGGATACCCATTTCAAATATGGGAATTTGGCAAAATCGATGTAATAGCTAAAAGGGACGAGATAGAAGAGAATTCAATGGACAATGGATATATAGACCTTGAAGAAATAATTGGAAATATAATTGTAAATGGAATAGAATAATGTAGTAATGTACCAGAGAAAACAGTCACACTTTCTGAACGAACATCCCAAAAATACTATTCAAATCGTACATATTATGATAAAATAATTGAAAAAAATAGAAGGTGGAAAAATGAAAAAAGAAACAATCATAAAAATAGTAGTATCAACTATAGTATTTATTACAATAATATTATTAGAAATTTTCGGATTAGCATTTTTAAAAAATTACAAAATATTATTTTGCAGTAGCAACCAGAGCATTGACATAAAAGACGAGCTCTCTCAAATTACAGGAGCACTGCCTAGCACAGGAACATATTCCGTAAAAATAGTTACAAAAAATAATGATGTAATAAATATATATTATATGAACGATGGACAAATAAATAATTACGAATCAGAAAGTAGTAAATTATCTGCAGAAAGTAAGCTAAATTCCTTCATAAATAATGACTCTATTGATGGAAAAACTATATATTATTCAATAATTATAATAACTGCAATTCTAATGACAATTCTTATAACATATATATTCATTTCTAAAAAAGCAGTGAAAGGAATATTAAAATTAGGATATTTTATTTTATCGATATCTGTCTTGACATTCTTATTATGCACAATACCATTATTATCTAAAAATCATGGTGGAAGTATTTATTATTATTCTATTGTAATAGGAAGTTTTTTAATGGGCTTATTATATGGGTATAAAAACAAGGCATTTTTTATACCAACAATACTAATGTTTCCAATTTATATAGTTGCAACTTGGCTTAATTACCGAAACGGAATGTTATGGATTGATGATTTTTGTGGCTTTGTATTTTTGAATTTTATTGGTGCCTTAAGTGGTAGAATTTTAGAGAAGAATAAAGGAATAAAGAAAAAACATATTATATTTTACATTATTATTACAGTTTTATTATTTATAGGCAAGTTTGCGGGAAAAATAGTACCACGAACGCTAACAGCTTTAATATCTGATTGTTGCGAATTGGGACTATTTGGAATTGCTTTTAGTTTAATAGCATTTATTATGTATATAGTAATCAAGAAAACTAAGGATAATATTGTAAGGAACAAAGTAAATCTAACATCAAATGAAACAGTTAATTCAGAAACAAAAAATGAGCAACAAGATATAGACGATGTGAAAACAGGCAAATCAAATACATTAAAAGCAATTATAGAGTTGGTAATTGTAATAATTTTAATTGCAGTTTCAGTAGGTGCAAATATATATTATTTAAAACCTCACAACTATGTAGAAGCAATTTTGCAAAGCCCTTCAACAACAATAGCAGAGCAATATTCTTATCACATTATAGAAAACACGGTATATGTTACAACAGACTTTGGCAAAAATTGGATAGAAGTACCTGCTGAATTTTCGAATATTTATAACACAGATAGAGAATTTGCAAGTAATAGTTATTATATTGGAGATAATAAGCTTATTTTTGAAAAGAGTAATGGACAATTTATTAGCTTAATATATTCAGATGATAAAGGAGAAACTTGGCAAAACAGCCTAATAACAGATACAAACGGTTATATTGTGTATATGAATTTCTTTGATAAGAATAATGGTATTGCTATGATATGCAGTAGCACTGAGCTAGGTCAGAGGGAACATTTAAGAGCATCAATAACTTATGATGGTGGCAAAACTTGGACAACTCAAAAAGGTGACAATAGTAGTATTAGAATAAATAGAGGTGCAAATATAGAATTTACAAGTGTAAATGATGGAAGAATAGAAAACATTTCCTATGATGGAACTAAAACAGTATATGTGACGAATGATGCAGGAAAGACTTGGAAAGAAGAATAAGAAAAAGAAAAAAAGGGGACGGAAGAAGAGACTGTCTTCTTTTTTATGCTAACAAAAGTAAAAATGGAAAATTTTGATTTTCAAAAATTTCATAAAAAATAAATAAAAAAACAAAAAAGTGCAACACTAAATTAGAAAGATAGTAAAATAGTTTTTTTAAAAATAATAAAACTTTAAGCAAATAACTGTAAAAGCTAATTACTATTTAAAACAAAACTAGGAGGTTTAAAATGAAAAACACAATAAAATTTATGCTATTTTTAACATTAACAGTGCTTGCTCTTTTTTGTATTCCTAACTTTACAAATGCAGCAAGTACAGAAACTGCAACAGATGAAAGTACATTAAAATCTGCTATCGAAAATGTAGATGATGGAGGAACAGTTGAAATTCAAAACAATATAACAGTAACTGGACCTATTGTAGTACAGAAAAAGCTTACTATTGATGGAAACGGATACACAATATCAGGCTCTACAGATTGGACTTCAACATCTGGAAATCAAACTATGTTCACAGCACAATTTTCTGCAGGACAACTTACATTAAAGGATATAGACTTAAATAACGGACCAAAGTATGGCGTACAGTCTTATGATGGTGCTACTGTTATATTAAATGACGTATCTATAACAGGTTTTAGATATGGTGGTGTATTAGCTAATGGAGGTACTGTAGAGGTAATCGACTTACATCTAGGTTTCAATGGAACTAACGCTAACAATGGTATCGAAATAGACAAAGGTGCATCTGCAACAAATAATCCAACATTAGTAATGAGTGGCTCTTTAACATCAGAATCAGGCGAAAACGTTGTGCGTGTGGCAGACAACGGATACCTTACAGACTTTACTATAACTAACACAGAAGGTACAGAAAATAAAGTCATTATTTCAGGAGATAAAGTTGTATTAACAGACTCGAATGATAATGTTATTTCTGAAACAACAGTACCAGACCAAGTTACAGCAAACGGAGATATAGATGCAGTAGTGGTAACACTAATTGCTAATGATAAAACAAGCAAAATAGTTGTGGAAAAGGGAAGCACTATATCAGAGGGAACATTAAAAGCACATATTGACTTAGAAGATAATTATAAAATAGACGGATATTATACAGACGAGGCATTTACTAAAGAATTTGATTTTTCAAATACACTTGATGCAGATACAACAATCTATGTAAGAATATCTAGAATAGAAAATGTAGATGAAGACAATAATAATGAAGAAATTGTAGAAGAGGAACCAAAGCCAGAAGATAACAAGGATGATGTTCCTAAAACAGGAGATAACAATTATATCGGTGTTGCAATACTTGCTATATTATTCTCAAGCATTGCTATTGTAGGTATAAATAAGAAAAAATAAGGTTATGTATAAAGCTAGATTCTAATAGTCTAGCTTTATATAATATAAATAAAAAGACACTTGACAAAAACAAACAAATGTTTTAAAATACATAATACAGTAATACATACAAATTGTAATAAATGCACTAAAAAATAAAGTAATAAAAGATATAAATATGCTATTATGAGTAATATTACAATGAAAGTGATAGGTATGGAAAAAGAAAATGATAATGTTATTTTAGTACATAAAGAATCAGATGTAGAAAAATATGAAACAGAAAAAATAAAAAATTTAATTTATACAATTAGAGGAAAACAAGTAATGTTAGATAGTGATGTAGCCATGTTATATCACTATCCAACTAAACGTATAAATGAAGTGGTAAGAAGAAACATCGAGAGATTTCCTGAAAATTTTTGCTTTAAATTAACTGAATTTGAAGCAGAAAACTTGAGGTCGCAATTTGCGACCTCAAGTTTAGAAAAAGAAAATTATGGAGGTAGAAGATATTTGCCATATGTTTTTACAGAACAAGGCATTGCCATGCTTTCAGGTTTGTTAAAGAATGATATCGCAATTCAAGTAAGTATAAATATAATGAATGCTTTTGTGGAGATGAGGAGATTTATAGCAACCAATGGGCAAGTATTTGAAAGACTGACTAGCATAGAATATAGGGTGTTGGAACAAAATAAAATGTTAACAGAACATGAAAAGAAGTTTGAAAAAGTTTTTGATGAACTTCAAAAAAATGAAAAAATAGGATTTAAACAAAGCATATTTTTTGATGGACAAATCTATGATGCATATAGTTTAATTATAGATATTATAAAGAAAGCAAAACAAAAAATTTTAATCATAGACAATTACATAGATGATAGTATTTTGAAAATGATATCAAAGAAAAATAAAGATATAGAAGTTGTGATTTTGACATCGCAAAATAGTAATCTGAATAAATTAGACATCAATAAATTTAATAAACAATATCCAACTTTAAAAGTGGCAACAACAAATAAATTTCATGATAGATTTATCGTAATAGATAATAAAGAATTGTATCATGTGGGTGCTTCTTTGAAAGATTTAGGTAAAAAATGTTTTGCAATTTCAAGAATAGAAGATGAAGAATATATAAAGAAAATAAGTAATTATAGTTGAAAAAAC
>CALXPW010000007.1 GCA_944390365.1 uncultured Clostridia bacterium
GGAAAATTTGACAAAAAAATTAAGCATTTTGAATGCTTTCAGAATTCTCACATATGAAAAAGTGTTTAAAACCCGGGACTAAAACCAGAGGAATACACGGAAAAGGACACTAATATAATGAATTTAGAATAAATATAAAAAAATCATTGACATATTTCAAGTTTATTTATAAAATATAATAAGAAAAATCGGAGCAGTGTGTTTTGCAATTTTGTAGCAAAAAAAATTGTAAAAACAAAGCTTTGCCGTATTGCATTATAAACGGCATAAGAGTAATTAGACAAAGGAAAAAAGCAAATAAAATACCTAAGGAGGAAGTAATTGATGTACACATTTAATAAGATAATAGTAAATCCTCAATTACCAAAAAGGATTGAAAAATTATCAGTTATAGCAAATAATTTATGGTGGTCATGGAACACAAACTTTTTGAAATTATTTAAAGAAATAGATATAGATGTTTGGGAAAGAGTAGGAAAAAATCCAGTTAAATTTTTAAAAAAAGTATCCCAAGAAAAGCTTGAAAAAGCATCTGAAAATCAAGAATTTTTGAAGCAATATGATAAGTTCGTTAAAGATTTTGACGACTATATGAAAAGTAAAAATACATGGTTTAATAAAAAATATCCCAATAACACAAACGATTTAATTGCATATTTTTCAGCAGAATATGGATTAGACGAAATACTTCCAATTTATTCTGGAGGTCTTGGGATTTTATCAGGCGACCATTTAAAGTCTGCTAGCGACTTAGGAGTTCCTTTAGTTGCAGTAGGACTCCTATATAAAAATGGATATTTTTGGCAAACAATAAATGGCCAAGGTGTGCAGGAAACCAAATATGTAGATTTAGAGCTTGAGAACTTACCAATTATTCCAGTAAAAGATGTAGATGGACAAGATTTAATTATATCTGTAGATTTACCTAAAAAGAAACTGTATATTAAAGTATGGGAGATAAAAGTAGGTCGTGTAACTCTATACTTAATGGATTCAGATATTGATGCAAATATTGCAGAATATAGAGGAATAACCAAAACTTTATACGGAGGAAATCAAGAAACTAGAATACAACAAGAAATTGTACTTGGTATGGCAGGAGTTGAACTTCTAAGAAGAATAGGGGTAAAGCCAACTGTATACCACATGAATGAAGGACACTCATCATTCTTGATACTAAAATTGATAGAAAATACAATAAAAGATAAAAAAGTATCATTTAACATAGCAAGAGATATAGTATCATCTAAGACAGTATTTACAACACATACACCAGTTCCAGCAGGAAATGATATATTCCCAATAGAACTTATGGATACATATTTTAAAGATTATTGGGATAAGCTAGGAATAAGTAAGCAAGATTTCTTTAAAATGGGTAAAAAACCAAATGCAAGTCCAAGTAGCGGATTTGATATGGGAGTTTTAGCACTTAAAGTAGCAGGAAAGAAAAACGGAGTAAGTAAATTACATGGGGCAGTTTCAAGAGAACTATTTGGAGATATTTGGCCAAATATTTCTGCAAATGAAGCACCAATAACATATATAACAAATGGTATACATACTTGTACGTGGCTTCCACAAAATATAAAGAACTTATATAATGAGTATTTAGCACCATATTGGCAAGATAACATATATAATGATGAGATTTGGCAAAGAATAAATAATATACCTGACGAAAAACTATGGGCTGCTCACATGGAAAGAAAAAGAAAACTTATAGATTTAGTTAAGAAAAGCACAACACAAAGATTGCATAGATGTGGATATAGTTATCAAGAGATAGATAGAATAACATCAAAATTGAGTGAAAATGTGTTAACAATCGGCTTTGCTAGAAGATTTGCAACATACAAAAGGGCAACATTGATATTTAAAGACTTAGAAAGAATAACACAGATATTCAGCAATAATGACAGACCATTGCAAATAATATTTGCAGGTAAAGCTCATCCAGCAGATAAAGAGGGACAAGACTTAATAAAATACATACATGAAATATCTATGAAGCCACAATTTAAAGGAAAAATATTCTTATTAGAAAACTATAACATAGCAATGTCAAGATATTTAATAAGTGGTGTGGATGTATGGTTAAACACACCAAGAAGACCAATGGAAGCATCTGGAACAAGTGGACAAAAAGCATCAGTTTGTGGAGTACCAAACTTTAGCGTACTTGATGGCTGGTGGGCAGAGGGATATAACTCAAAGAATGGTTGGTATATAGGTTTAAATGATGAATATGAAAATAACGAAGTTCAAGATAAAGCTGATAGTGAAGATATATACAATACTTTAGAGAATAAAATATTACCTACATACTATGAGAAAAATAAAAATAATATACCAGAAAAATGGGTAAAAATAATGAAAAATTCTATAGTATCAACTGGAGGAAAATTTAGTACATCAAGAATGCTTGTAGATTATGTGGAAAAACTATACATTCCACTTTGTAATTTATATGATAATTACTATAGCCAATTGAACAAAGTTACAGAGTTTAACAGTTGGAAAGAGGATTTATATAGAAATTGGGATGATATAAAAATAACTCAAGAAAACAATTTGGACAACGTAACAATAGATGCAGGAAACTATATAGATGTAAAATGTAAGGTAACTTTACCAAATATATCTGTAGACAATATTACAGCAGAAGTGTATTATGGAAAAATAGAAGACAATGGTGCAGTAGATGATGTTCAAATAATTCCAATGAAGTTAGAAGAAAGAAATGTAGAAAATAAAACTTACACATATACTGCAAAAATTAAGCTAGTAAACGGTGGAGAATACGGATATACGTTTAGAGTAATGCCAAAACACGAAATGATATTGGATCCACAAAACTTGGATTTGGTAAAATGGATTTAAATTGGTTTTAATTTTGAAAAAATATATAAAACAAATAGATAAAAAGGAGGAATGAACAATGGAAGAAGTAAACAATATAAGCTTTGATGAAAAATTAGATAAAGAAAAGGCAGAAAAAAAATTGAGAGACAAAAAAAATACATTTACTCTTATTTACATTTTAGTTGGAATATTTTTAATAGCACTTATTGCTATAATGGCTTACACATTTATAGTAACAAGATAGGAAAATAAGGAAAACCACAGATTTTAATAATCTGTGGTTTATTGTTAATTTATCTATAGCCGTTCGGCATGTTATTTAAGAAAAGGTACTATCAATAATAAATCATATAATCTATTTCTGGAAAAATGCAATCAATTTTGTTAATATCCTTCAAGAATTTTTTATCAATCTTTTCATCTTTAATTTGATAATATAACTTAGTAAATCTACCAATATGATCTTTAATTCTTTTCTTAGCATAGTCTACCATAGTTCCATTAGTTATAATAAATAGCCAGTCGCTACTTTGTGCTAACAATAATTCACGTGCACATTGATTTAAAGCTTTTCTCCTAAGCGAATCTTTATCTTCATTTGGATATAAATGCGCTAGTTCAACCATACGGTCTCCTGCTACATGTAAATGTCTATGTACATAATCATTAGTTTGGTTTAACCACACCTCGCTATATCCATTTGCACCCCAACTAGACCTACAAGGAGTAGAAACTTGCATTAAGGGATATTTATCTATATATTCGCTTGGAGTGATTAACTCAAAATTACAATCATCATAATAAATTTTCTTAAATAATATATATAACCAATATGGACCCTCATACCACCAATGTCCATAAAGTTCAGCATCATAAGGACATAAAATAATTGGTGGATTTCCCATAATAGGGGCAAGTTTATCTATTTGCTTTTCTCTACTATCAAAGAAGTGGCCAGCTTGTTTCTCTGCCGAATCTTTTGCCCATTGTATATTATAATAATCCTTTTCGCAATCTTTTCCAGTAATCCTATAATACTTTAATCCGGTATGCACACGCACACCGTTTGAAGCAATGTATGGCTTTATATAATCATAAGGTGCATCATAACCAATATCTCTATAAAACTCCCTATAATTAAAATCTCCTGGGTAACCATTTATAGAACTCCATACTTGTCTTGAAGATTCTATATCTCTACCAAAGGCAACAACTCCTTCAGGAGAAACTATTGGAGCAAAAGTTCCATAAATAGGTGTTGGGTTTGCGTATAGTATTCCGTGGGATTCAGTAATGATATAGTCAATACCGAATTCTTTTAAATATTTATCTGCTTCAGGCACATATCCACACTCAGGAAGCCAAATACCACGTGGCTTTCTGCCAAAATATTTCTCATATGTTTGCACACCAACTGCAATTTGAGCCTTTACAGTCTGCTCGGTAATATATAGTATTGGGAAATATCCATGTGTTGCACCACAAGTAATAATCTCTAACACACCAATATCTTGAAAATGTTTAAAACCTTGAATTATATTACAATTATATACATCCCTAAATACGTGCAAGTCATTGGAATATCTTTCTAAATAATATTTTGCCAAATTGTATTCCTTTTCATTATTTTTTACACGTACTAATTCTTTTTCACTTAGTTCAATATGCTTTTTTAAGTATTTAATATACCTTTGTTGAAGTAATTTGTTATCAAGCATATTAAGTAGAGGAGGAGTAAGTGACATTGTAATTCTAAAGTCCACTTTTTCCTCCTCTAACTTTTGAAAATTTAATAATAATGGTATATATGTTTCAGAAATAGCTTCGTACAACCATTGCTCTTCTAAATAATCTTCACTTTCTGGATGATGTATAAAAGGTAAATGTGCATGAAGCACAAAACTTACGTATCCCTTTTTATTTGCCATGTTTTTTAGACCTTTCTTTAGTATGTTTTATTAACTTATTGCATATGAATATTTGTAATTTTCATAGCAACAAGGAATATTTTTTATTTAAAAGTAGAACTATTTGAAGAAGATAAATTTAATCTTATATTTTCTTTATCTAATTCTTCTAATTCAATTTCATTTTTATATATTTCTTTATATATTTCATAAATATTATATACTTTGCCTATATTTTTCATAAAAGTAATTGAAGAAATCTCTTTTTCCTCTACAAAATTATTTTTAATATTTCTAAAGAAGACAGATTTACCAAGCCTATCAAATAAAATGTGATTATTAGGCATCTCCATATCATTTGAAGTAGAAATGTAAACATAATTATCTATATTAGAATTTGCATAAATAGGTCTTCTTCCAAGTTCAACGGAATAATCACAATCTGCATCATTCAAATGAACATACCAACTATTTGCATAATCATTTATTTCAACTTCAAAAGAATAGTTCATGGTTTTGTTTGTTATAATTAACACTGGTTTTGTATTATTGAAAAAATCCTCTCCATACTGTTTTATGTAAGAATTTCTATCTTCATCAGATATATCCCAATATACGAAAAGATTTGTTGGAGTTTGCGCAAGTATTTTTACCACAGTTTCGTTATATCTATATGGTAAATCATAATATTCTACATTGGAAATAATAGGCTTTGTTTTTTCTACAGAAGCTTTTTTAGACACTTTCTTTTTAGTTGATTTAGCCTGACTACTAGTTTTTTTGGTGGACTTAGAAGATGTAGTTTTTTTAGACGCACTAGTTGTTTTGCTAGACTTAGAACTAGTAGCTTTTTTTGATTTAGAACTTGCAGATTTTTTAGACTTAGAACTGTCTTTAGAGTTTGAACTGTTTACTTTTGTTGTTTTGGATTTTGACGTATTTGTAGTCTTCTTTGTAGAAGTTTTTTTCTTATTTATTTTTTCATTATCTAGTATATCTAATTCATCTTTTGATTTCCTTGGCATGTTTTCCTCCGTAAAATAAAATATTCTAATATATAATATATCAAACCATAAATAAATTCAAGACTTAACTGGAAAAAAATATGGAGAAATTTTTAAGAGGGTAGAAATATATTACAACTATGTTACAAAAACATTAAAAGTATGTGTACAGTCTGCACATACTTTTTTCTATGCAAAATATTGAAAAATACTGTTACATATAGTACAATAAAACTGTCAAGAATAAACAACCTAATAAGAAAAAATACAAGAAAGGTCCGTGATATTTGTGAAAAAATTACCATATGGAATAAGTGATTATGGAAGATTAGTAGAAAATGACTACTATTATATAGACAAGACAAAGTATATTGAAGAATTAGAAAATTTATCAGAACCATACATAATATTTTTACGTCCTAGAAAATTTGGAAAAACCTTGTTTACAAGTACATTAGAAAATTATTATGATATAAAAAAGGTAGATGAATTCGAGAAATTATATGGAAATACATATATAGGAAAGAATCCAACAAAACTAAAAAATAGTTATCATATATTAAAATTTAATTTTTCAGGAATAGATACTTCAGATGAAGAAAAAACTATGAAAGGGTTTAAGGAAAAAGTAACAATATCAATAACTGGATTTGTGAATAAATATAATATAGACTTTTTTGTTAATCCAGAACTAAGCACGGAAGGTTTGTTAGGAAGTTTAATAGAAGCATTTAAGACGCAAAGAGAGAAAGAAAAAATATATGTAATTATAGACGAATATGATCACTTCGCAAATGAATTACTTGGATTTAATACAAACCAATTTAAAAACTTAGTGTCTAAAAATGGAAAAGTTAGAAAATGGTATGAAACACTAAAAGAAGGCACAGAAAGTGTAATAGACAGAATATTCATAACGGGTGTAGCACCAATAACATTAGATAGTTTAACATCGGGCTTTAATATAGGAGCAGACATAACTCAAAGTCCAAAGTTTAATGAAATGATGGGCTTTACCAAAGCTGAATTAGTAAAAATGATGGAAGATATAGAAATAACTAAAGAAGAACAAAAAGAATTATTACCAATAATGAAAGAGAATTATGATGGATATAAATTCTCGGTGGATGGAAAAGAAAAAATATACAATTCAAATATGTGCTTGTATTTCTTAAACAGGTATTTAGAACAAAGGAAAGTGCCTACTCAACTAATAGACGTAAATATAGCAAGTGACTATAGCAAATTAGGAAGAATGCTAGACCTATGTAAAGGAAATGAAAGAGAAAAAATAACAGAAAAAACAGTATCTGGAGAAGGAATAATAGGAGAAATAACAGCAAAATTCAATCCAGCAATAGAATTTACGGAGAAAGACTTAGTATCAATGCTATTTTATTTGGGATATTTAACAATAGATGATGATGTAGCAGGATATCCAAGACTAAACATACCAAATAGAGTAATGAAGGAAATATATTCAGATTACTTTTTACAAGTGCTAAAACAAAACATAAACTTGGGAATAGATGAAAATTATTCGGAAATAGCTTTAGAGATAGCTTTAGAAGGAAAAATAGATAAACTTGTGGAACTAGCTCATAAGTACTTAGAAAACTTATCTAATAGAGACTATGTTAAATTTGATGAGAAGTATGTAAAACTAATATTCTATTGTATAGCAATGAATTTAAAAATATTTAGACTAAAATCCGAGATGGAAGTACAAAGAAAGTATCCAGACATATTGTTAATACCTAAAGATAAAAGCAAAGATTATAAAGCAGTAATGATAGAATTTAAGTATTTAAAGAAAGAAGAATCAAATTTATTGCAAGAAAAACAAGAAGAAGCGAGAAAACAAATAGAAGAGTATGCGAAATTTGAAGAAATTAAGGAAATACCGAACTTAAATAAATATACTGTAGTAGCAGTAAATGATAAGATATACGTAGAAAAGATATAAGTGCGAAAAATTAGGAATAATATATGGAAAAATTTTCTTGCATTTAATTTTAAAATATGGTAATATATATACCATAATGCGAAGAAAAAGAGGAGTAGGTTTTTAGCTTCTAGAAAGAGAATAGAAGTGGTGCGCTGGGAGCTTCTAATAGAAAGAAAACTGAAGGTAGCTTTGGAGCAGATATGGTGAAATAGCTAGTAACTGTATACGTGTAACTTGCGTTAAAAGTAATTAAGATGCAATTTAAGAGTTTAGATATTTAGTTATATAATAAACTAACAATCAAAGTGGATAAATTGTGAATTAAGGTGGTACCGTAAGCAAGTAGCTTGCCCTTATATAAGGGTAGGCTATTTTTGTTTTATGGTAAAAGGCTTTTAAAGAAGTTTATATAAAATTGCAAATAAATAAAGGAGAGTGGTTTTATGGCAAAGGAAAAATTAAATGACAAATTTAATCCAAAAGAGTTTGAGGACAGAATTTATGAAGATTGGGAGAAGAAAGGTTATTTTAAGCCAAGTATGGACAAAACAAAAGAAAGTTATTGTATTATGATGCCACCACCAAATGTAACTGGTAAATTACACATGGGACATGCATTGGACGATACAATACAAGATATTTTAATACGTTTTAAAAGAATGCAAGGATACAATACATTATGGCTTCCAGGTTCTGACCATTCTGCAATTTCTACAGAAATGAAAGTCGTAGAAAAGCTAAAAAAAGAGGGAAAGACAAAGCAAGAACTAGGTAGAGAAAAATTCTTAGAAGAAGCATGGGATTGGACAAGAATATATGGTGGAACTATACAGGAACAACAAAAGAAGTTAGGTTGTTCTTGTGATTGGGATAGAAGAAGATTTACCTTAGATAAAGGCTTATCTGATGCAGTTTTAGAGCAATTTATTAGACTATACAATAAAGGTTTAATATACAAAGGTACAAGAATGATAAACTATTGCCCAAGTTGCAAAACATCTATATCTGATGCAGAGGTTGAGTACAAAGAAGAAGCTACTCATTTATGGTACATTAGATACAAAATTACGGAAGCAGAGGATAGATATATTACAGTTGCAACAACAAGGCCAGAAACAATGCTTGGAGACACTGCAGTAGCAGTAAATCCAACTGACGAGAGATACAGCGATTTAGTGGGAAAAACTTGTATACTTCCAATTATGAATAAAGAAATTCCAATAATTGCAGATGAATTTGTTGAAAAAGAATTTGGTACAGGTTGTGTAAAAATTACACCAGCACATGATATGAACGATTATCAATCAGGCTTAAGACATAACCTAGAAATTATAAATGTATTTGACGACAATAACAAAATGGGTAATCTAGTACCTAAATATAAAGGAATGGATTTACTAGAGGCAAGAAAAGCTATAGTTGAAGATTTAGAGAAAATTGGTGCACTAGTAAAAACAGAGGACTATATTCATAATGTTGCAAAATGTGAAAGATGCAAAAATACATTGGAGCCAAAGGTTTCAGAGCAATGGTTTGTAGCAATGAAAGATTTAGCTAAAAAAGCAGCAGACTCTGTTAGAAATGGAGAAGTAAACTTTATACCAAAGAAATACGAAAAACAATACTTTAACTGGCTAGATAACATACAAGACTGGTGTATTTCAAGACAATTATGGTGGGGACATAGAATACCAGCATACTATTGTGAGAAATGTGGACACATAAATGTAGCAAAAGAAATGCCAGAAAAATGCGAAAAATGTGGAAGCACACATTTACATCAAGATGAAGATACACTAGATACTTGGTTTAGTTCTGCCTTATGGCCATTTTCTACACTTGGTTGGCCAAACACAGAAGCAGAAGATTACAAAACCTTTTATCCAACAAATGTACTAGTAACAGGATTTGATATAATAACTTTCTGGGTATCAAGAATGATGTCACAAGGCTTAGAACTTACAGGAAAAGCACCATTTAAAGATGTGCTAATACATGGTATGGTACGTGATAGCCAAGGAAGAAAGATGTCTAAAACTTTAGGAAATGGTATAGACCCAATAGAAATAATAGACAAATACGGAGCAGATTCTTTAAGATTTGCAGTAATCTCTGGAACTACAATGGGAAATGATATAAGGTATATGCCAGAAAAACTAGAGCAAGCATCAAACTTTGCAAACAAGATTTGGAATGCAGCTAAATTTATAATAAATTCATCAGCAGATGAAGAGAAAGTGTTAGAATTACACAACCAATTAAGTAAAGAAGAAAAAGACCAAGGTAATACTTCTAAATCTGCCAGTGAGAAATTTAGAATAGAAGACAAATGGCTATTAAACAAATTCGATAAATTAGTAGCAGAGGTAACCAGAAACTTAGAGAACTACGATTTAGGGGTTGCACTAGATAAAATATATAGCTTCATCTGGAACGAATTCTGTGACTGGTATATAGAAATGGTAAAACCACGTATGTATAGCGAAGATACAGAAACAAAAGTAGTAGTAAGTTATGTATTAAACTATGTATTTAGTGAATCATTAAAGCTATTACATCCATTTATGCCATTTGTAACTTCAGAAATATATTCAAAACTAATATGCTTTGATACAGAAGACTTAATAGTAGCAGAATGGCCAGAAGCAAAAGCCACATTTGAATTTGATGAAGAAGAGGAATTTGTAGAAAGCTTAAAAGAAATAATAACAGAAATAAGAAATGTAAGAGCAAATGCAAACATACATCCATCAAAAAAATCAGAATTGATATTTGTAACAGATAAGTATGAAAAAGAAATACTAGAAGCACAAGACTTTATACTAAAACTTGGTTTTGGAGAAAAGATATTGATTCAAAAAGATAAAACAGGAATACCAGAAAATGCTATTAGTATTTTAAGAGATGGAATAGAACTATATATACCATTAGAGCAACTAGTTGATATAGAGGAAGAAAAAGCAAGACTAGAAGAAGAAATAAAAAGACTTGAGGGAGAAGTAGCAAGATGTGAAAAAATGCTTTCTAACCCAGGCTTTGTAAACAAAGCACCAGAAGCAAAAGTACAAGAAGAGAAGGACAAGCTTGCAAATTACACAGAACTTCTTAAAGCAACTAGAGAAAGATTAGAAAATTTAAAATAGTATAAAAATTGCGTGGACAAAAGGGACACTCCATTTTGTCCACGCTTAAAAAATATTATAAATACTTCTTCAATTTTTCTATCGTATTTTCTTGAAATTGTATAAAATCGTCCAATATTTTTTGGGTAGTCTGATTTGCGTCAGGATTTTGGTTCTTTAATTTCACACCTTCAATAATTCCCATATTTGTACCTTTTATTAACATCTCTGCTATATGAGAATTGCTTTTATCATTGATGGTACTCATTTGAATATCCATATAGCCCATAACCTTTTGCATAGGTGGTAGTTCAGAAGGTAAATCATTAAAGTTTTGAAGCTCAGTATTTACTCTATTTAAAATATCGTTATATTGATTATACTGATAAATTAAATCATCTTTAAAGTTTTCATCTCCTACCTTTTCAGAAATAGTGGAAATGGAATCCATTCCCATTTTTAAGCCTTTATTTACAGTATTTAAAATATATTGTTCGTTTCCCATAATAACCTCCAATTTTTCTTTATTTATAGTGTTTCCAGAAAATAAAAAAATATGCAAATAAAAAACTCTTGCTTTTATTATAATAAAAAGTTATAATTTTACTCTACCTAGCATATACTTATATAAAGACAAGCTAAAATATGAATAACCAAAAGAAGGCGAGGCGATGCAAATGATAAGAGATGGAATAAAAGAAGATGCAGGAAAAATTGCAAGATTAAAAATTGATAATTGGAGAAAAACATACTCGAAAATATTTCCAGAAGATTTTTTAAATAATCTAGACTTAACTAAAGAGAAGGAAAAATATTTGAATAATTTAAAAAATAAAAACGTTATTATTTACGAAAAAGCAGAAGAACCTATTGCATATTGCTATTATGGAGAAAATGCTAAATTTAAAGACTACGAAGGAGAAGTATTTGCTTTATATGTAGAAAATAATTGCCAAGAGCATGGTATTGGTACAAAACTTTTGCAATATGCTATAAAAGATTTAGCCAAGAAAAGTAAAAAAATATTTTTATGGTGTGCAAAAGAAAATACAAGAGCAATTTCTTTTTACAAAAAGAACGGCTTCAAAATTATCGGGGAAGAAATAGAGAATATAGGTGGAAAGAATGTGGAAAAGGTTGCGCTAGGTATAAGCTTGGAAGATGAGAAAATTCGAGAGTATAAGTCAGAAAGCGATAAAATAAATGAAAAAGATAAAACAGAAACACCAGACAAAAATAATTCATATAATCTAAAAAAGTCTGCAAACTACATAGAAAACGAGCAAAGTATGGCAATTTATGCTAACCCAGATTTAATTTTTCTAAAAGATGAGCCACGAAATTGGTTTACGCAAATTATAAATCATGAAAAAATTTCTAACATACCAAAAAATTTTATCGATTATTTATTAAAAAAAGAAATAATAGAAAATTATGGATTGGAGGAATAAAAATTGATAAATGGCTTTTCAAAAAAAGAGCTCATAAGCCTAATTTGGAGCAGACCAAATTTTGCTCAAATAGAGCTCACACGAAACTGCAATTTTAGGTGTAAATTTTGTTTTGAAAATTGTGATGTACAGGATAAGTACGAAGATAAACCACCAGAGCTATGGAAAAAGGTTATAGATGACTTGTACGATTTGGGAATAAAGAAAATTCATTTTTCTGGTGGTGAGAATTTTCTTTATCCATATTTCACGGAAATTCTAAAATATTCAAAAGAAAAAGACTTAGTAAACTTAATAAACACAAATGGTTCGATTGATATATCTAACATACTAGAATACTCGGATGAATTTGTATTTTCACTGCACGGATATAAAGAGGTAAATGATGAAATAACCGGTTTTAAGGGTTCTTTTGAAAGAACTATAGCTAATATAGAAAAAGCATTAAATTCAGGTAAAAAAGTTTCAGTAAATACAGTTTTAATCAAAGAAAATTTTGAAAATTATAAAGAACTATATACATATCTAAATAATAAATTTAATAATCTAACATATTCACCAACAATGGCAATACCTTGCTATACAGGAAAAAAATTTGATTCTTTAAGTGTTCCAATAAATAAAGAAAATATGGAGAAATATTTAAGCTATGTACGAATGATTGGAAAAGATAAATTTGTGTACAAGCACGGCTTATATGGTCTATTAGGAGAAGAAGAAAAAGCTATGCAGATGCCTGTTTGTGCTGCTGGGAAAAGCAAACTTATAATAAAATATAATGGAAATGTGTACCCATGCAATTTCTTTCAAACTGAGGAATTTTTGTGTGGCAATGTGTTTGAAGATGATATTCATAAAATCTGGAATGAGGGCAAAGGCTTTAAAAAGTTTAGAGAATATTACCTAAACAATAATCTTCCAGAAGACTGTATGAATTGCAAAAAGCACAACAACTGTTTCTCTGGTTGTAGAGCATGGACTAATAGCTATATTCATGAAAATCTTAGAGTAAATAAGGAAGGAGATGTTAGATGTGGGATTATCGATGCACATGTTGGAGCTTGAAATTACTACAAAATGCAATTTGAACTGTTTACATTGTTACAATAGAGGAAACAAAAACTTAGATATGCCATACCAAGATATTGTAAAATGTATAAATTTTGCAAATGATAATACTATAAATACTTTTACTATTTCTGGTGGAGAAGCATCATTGCATCCACAATTTAAAGAAATTTGTGCATATTTAAAAGAAAATAGGCATAAACTAGATGGTATAAAGAAAATTACTTTGCAGACAAATGGATATATTAGAAATCTTAATTTGGTAGATTTGCAAGGCTTTGATTACATACATTTAAGTTTTGATATCGACGAAAACGGCGCAAGAAACATTAGTAGTGAAAATACTATAACACTAGCAAAGAATTTAGAAAAGGTAGGTATAAAACCATATTTGTTTACAACAGTACATAAGAAAAACATAAATTATATTGATGAAATTATTCAAATAGCAAATGAAAATAATATTCCTATTGCATTTAATTTTTGCATAGATACCGGAAAAGATAAAGAATTTTTGCTAAGTAAAGAAGAAAAAATCTGGGCAATTAAAAAGCTTTTGGAATATGAAAAACAAGGTAAAATAAATAAATTAAAACATCCATACATCAATTCTTTTAAAGGAATGTGCCTAGAAGAAAATGAAAAGTTTAGAATTAAAGGTGGGTGCACGGCAGGAATTGCATCTTGTTCTATTTTAGCAAATGGTAATGTAATACCATGTCCATTTGTTAGAATTAAAGCAGGGAATATATATGAAGAACCATTAGAAAAAATTTGGAGAGAATCCGATTTATTAAGAAAATTGCGAGATAGAAAAAGCTATGAAGGGTGTGGCAACTGCAAGCATTTAGCATATTGTGGAGGTTGCAGAAGGTCTGCATACCAAAGTAGCAATAAAATAACTGGATTTGATTATAACTGCATAGCAAGAGAAGAAGTGTCTTAGAAAAGTAAAGCATAAACAAGTTTATAATTCTTTTTGGTATAAGGAAATTCATATTTTTTTAAGCAAATTATAAAATATGTAACAGAAGGAACCCTTATAAGAAAAGAATTTAAATAAAAGATAATGCCATAACATTGTCTAAAAATTTAAACGGAGGTGTAAGTATGGAGAGACAAGACTGGGAAATGAGTGTTGAAGAATTCAACGATTGTGGATGTGCAATGAATGGAGACTAAGAATTACTTGCTAAAGTAACTACATAAATAAAAATGGAAAAGGGTGTCCTATTATGAACTTTTACATTTATTTAAAGTAAAAGATTCATTATAGAGCACCCTTTTAAATAAACTTTTACAAAAGCTTTTTTGCTACACACCAATTTAAATTTTCATACTAACAAAAATCTAACCCATACAATCTAACTGCATTCTTGTACAAAATCTGTTCTTTTATGCTCTCTGAAATATGTAGTTTGCTAATAACTGTTAGTTCGTCCTTGCTATTTCCCCAAGGAGAATCACTACCAAAAAGAATTTTATTAATTGGAACAAAATCTAAGACTTTGTAATAAATATCCTCGGGAGAGTTAACTTCATCTGGAGAAAAAAGCGAAGAGTATCTATTTTTAAACATAAAAACAGAAGGACAACAGTCAACAAATATATTTTCAAGTAATGCAATTTTTCGTAAACAATTTTCGTCAAGCGCTCCGGCATGGGCAATTACAATTTTAACATCTGGATTATTTTCGGCAAAGGTAATTGCATTTGCTCCACTTTCAAGGTTGCGCATTCCAGTATGAATTAAAATAGGCTTGGTAGTGCATACCTTAAAATTAGCAACACTAACTTGGTCATTCCAAGGGTGGAATTTAAATCCTGCAAATTCATTACCATAAGTATTTTCAAAAAAATCAATTTCTGCTTGAAGTGTAGAATTACATAGCGACAAATAAATGAGTGGACGTATTTTAGCCCGGTATGGTTTAGTTAAATTCATTAGGGCAATATTATATTTGCGCAAAGGGTCTATAGAACTTTTAAGAATAATAGTGCCACAAGTTTTGCACTTTAAAACCAATTTACCATCTTCTTCAAAAATTCCAACCCGATGTCTTTGAGGATTGCTACAGTTACAATTGTTCAAATTATTATTAACTATGCCAATCATTTGAGGACAATGCACCGAGCAATCATTAGGACATCTAAAAATACCTAGCTTAGGGTTAAGTGTGGGGAGAGCAAAATCTATTCTGCTCTTATCCATTTCTGCCAAAAACCGTTGTATTCCATAATTATTGTAAAAAAAGTAATGTTCATCTGTATTGATGTGCACATGAGAATTTATAATCATAAATTTCCCTCCTTAAAATAGCTCGCAAAATTAAATTTTTACACTCTTAAAATTAAAAGAGTGTAGAAAAAATGATTTAGAGATAGTATAGCATAAAAATATGCGAGAATCACAATTTGTCGAAAACTTCCTATATTTCAACAAAACTTCCTAAATTTTGCTATTGGAAAAAAATGTAAAAAAGAATATAATATGGAAAAGCCAAGGAGGAGGATTTAAGTTGAATATTGATTACTCAAAAAAGGACAAGCTTTTAACGGTGGAAATTACAGAAGAAATTGACCACCATATTGTAGAAAAAATAAGGAGGAAAGTGGACGATGAAATTACAAGATATATGCCTAGAAAAACTATATTTGATTTTGGTAGGGTTTCTTTTATGGACAGTGCAGGAATCGGAATGATTATTGGTAGGTACAAAATGATGAAGCTTATAGGTGGAGAAATGGAGATAGTAAATATAAGTCCTAATGTAAAAAGAATATTAGAAATGAGTGGAATTAGTAAGATAATTTCAATGAAAGAAAAAAGAGCATCATAAATTGAAAGTATAAAAGGACAAGCTAATTGGTCCTAAAAGTAAGAAAGAGAAAGGATAAAATAAAAATGTATGATAATGAAATGAAATTAGAATTTTTAAGTAAGTCTAGTAATGAGGCATTTGCTAGAATTACAGTAGCGGCATTTGTATCAGTGTTAGACCCAACTATAGAGGAACTTGCAGATATAAAAACAGCGGTATCGGAGGCTGTTACAAATTGCATAATACATGGATATGAAGATGCAGAAGGAATTGTAAAGATTAGGGCAAGAATTTTAAAAAATAATGTAGAAATAGAAATATCAGATACAGGAAAGGGAATTGAAAATGTAGAGCTTGCTCGTAAGCCGTTATATACTACCAAAGCTAATTTAGAAAGGTCTGGTATGGGCTTTACAATAATGGAAAGCTTTATGGATGAGGTTGAAATAGATTCTGTACTTGGATTGGGTACTAAAGTTACTATGAGAAAGAAAATAAAAAAGCATGTAGTAGATGACATAGAAGACGAATTTGCAAATGTGGGAGGAGTATGCTAGGTGCTAGATTTAAGTTTATATGAAAATCAAGTATCAGATATAGTAGAGGCTCAAAAGGGAGATAAGTCTGCAATGGAAAAGCTTATAAATGTAAACAACGGACTTATTTGGAGTTTAGTAAAAAGGTTTATAGACAGAGGTTACGAAACAGACGATTTATATCAAGTAGCAGTAATTGGCTTTATTAAATCAATAAAGAAATTTGATACTAGTTTTGAAGTAAGACTTTCAACGTATGCAGTACCATATATATTAGGAGAACTTAGAAGATATACACAAGTAGAAGGACCAGTAAAAATAAGTAGAACTGTAAAAGAATTGCAGTACAAAATATCTGAAATACAAAGGGAGTATTTAAAAAGAGGTAAAGAAATTACTATAGAAGAATTGGTAAAAGAAACTGGAGTATCAAAGGAAGAAGTGATACTAGCATTGGAAAGTAATGTAATAGTTAGTTCTATATATGAAACGGAATCCAAAGATGATGAAGGCCTAACAACTATGGAAAAACTAAGTGATGGTGTTGACGAGCAAACGCTTATAACCAACAAGATAGTGCTTACTGAACTTATAAATAATTTAAATGAAAAAGAAAAACAAATAATTTTATTAAGATATTTTAGAGGAAAAACACAAAAAGAGGTGGGAAAAATTATGGGAATAAATCAAGTACAAATATCTAGAATAGAGAGAAAAATCTTAGATTTAATGAGAAAAAAATTAGAGGATAAGACGGAGGTTATTGCTTAGGAGAGAATAATGAGAAAAATTTTAATATATTTTATTCTGTTAATATTTATATGTTTTTCAATACCAATTATATTTACGTCAAACTTTTCTGAAAGAACTTCAGCACAAAAAGTAGTAGAAAATGAAGTAACAAATCCCAAAACAAACGAAATTGAAGATAGCGAATATAACTATTCTAAATATGGAACTGTAAAATTATTACATAAAGATAACAACAAGGTAGAAGAATTACCTATAGATGAATATTTATATGGAGTAGTATCAGCTGAAATGCCTGCATCTTTTGAAGAGGAGGCTTTAAAGGCACAAGCCGTAGTTGCAAGAACATATACTATATATAAAATTATTCACAATGAGGGCAAACATGGAGATGCAGATATTTGCGATGACTCTACCTGTTGCCAAGCTTGGATATCAGAAAAAGATAGAAAAGACAAATGGGACGATGACGAAAAAGAGTCAAATTGGAACAAAATATTAAATGCAGTAAATAGTACAAAAGGTGAGATTATTACTTATGAAGGCGAGCCAATAAATGCATTTTTTCATTCAAACAGTGGAGGAGAAACGGAAGCGCCAATCGACGTTTGGGGGGGAAGTGGATACCCATATTTACAATCAGTATCAACCTCTGGAGAAGATGCATATAGCCAATACAGTTCGGAAGTAGAACTTAGTAAAGATGAATTTGTGGAAGAGATAAAAGAGGTACATAGCGATTTTGAAATAGATTTTGACGAAGAGGATTGTATAAAAATAGAAGAGTACACAGATGGAAACAGAGTAAAAACAATTAAGATAGGAAACTTAGAATTGTCTGGAGTAGAAGTGCGAACAATAATGGGGTTAAGGTCTGCAAACTTTAAAATTACAATAGATGGAGACAATATAAAATTTGAAGTAACTGGCTATGGACATGGTGTAGGTATGAGTCAAACTGGAGCAGATAGCTTGGCAAAAGAGGGAAAAACATATAAAGAAATAATTCATCATTTTTATACAGATGTGGAAATAGAAAGTATTTAGTAAAAAATAAAAATAATTGTATAAAACTCTCAAAAATGTAAATACTTATGATAATTAAGTTATTTAGGAGGAAGAATTTATGAGAAGAGAAAGAAGAAGATTTGAAAGAAATGATACTGATATCAAAAGAGTATTATACACTGCGGGAGGAATTTTATTTATTTCAATAATAACATTTATTGCAATGTTTTTATTAAATAGTAATAATAGTCAGGAAGAACAACGTTTAGCTATGTTTAACACAGAAATGATGGAAGGTAGTAACACAAATAGTTCTGTAGAAGAAACGAGTACTCAAACAGGAAGAACAGTAAACGAAATGCTAAATGAAGTAACAAATAATGTAGCAACAAACGAATTAGCAGATGGTGATTCAAATGAGTCAAACACAAATAATACAGATTCTGGCTCAGATAAAACTAAATATGCTGTAAATACAAGTAATGTAGAAGGCAAAAAAGTAGAGGAAAATACAGATAGCTCAAATAGTACAAAAGCCTCAGAAAGCACTAAAAAAGACGAAGAAGCAACTGTAAAGGATCCAGAATTTAAAATGCCAGTAGAGGGAGAAATAATGAGAGAATATGCAAAGGACAACTTAGTATACTCAGCAACTTTAGACGAATGGGTAACACATAACGGCATAGACATAGCAGCAGAAAAAACAACTGTAGTAAAAGCATCAGCAGACGGTACAGTAAAATCAATAAAAAACGACCCACGATATGGCTTAACCATTGTAATAGAACACGTAAATGGATTTACAACAGTATATTCTAACTTACTAACAGCAGAATTTGTAGAAGAAGGCGAAACAGTTGAACAAGGAGAAACAATAGGTACAGTTGGAAATACAGCAACATTCGAAATTGCAGATGAAGCTCACTTACACTTAGAAATCTTAAAAGACAATGAAAACTTAGATCCAGAGCTATATTTGAAATAATGGCACTCTGGTGCCTGTCACAAAAGTGCCATTTGGCACTTTTAGGGACAGGTTGAAATGGTACAAACTTGTCAGGTTTGGGGACGGGTCTAGATGGGACAATTTTGTCTCATTTAGACCTGTCCCTAATGTACTACCTAATGTACTATTTTCCTCTTGAAAAAAAATTTCCAATAATATATACTTAGGTAGATGTTGTTAAAAATTTTAATATATTTGGGAGAAAAAATATGAAAGAAAAACCTGAAAGCCTTATGGCTGTACGCACACTACCTAATTTAAATAAATATCTAAAAAAGTTATATAGCAAGAAAGAAGAATTTGCTACTTATGGTATTATATTACTTATATGCATAATGCTTTGTGCACCATTGCTACAAATGCATATAGCATCAGATACATATAATTTCATGGATTTAGGTTATTTTGAATATCCGTCACAATACTTTATAAAAGATGCTAGAATAATTTCAGCTCTTGTTACATATTTAGCAGGAATGTTAAACTTATCATATGAAACTTTTATTATTGGTATGGAGATTTTAGCAGTAATAATATCAGCATTTTCAGTTTACTACATATATAGAACAGTTAGAGAGCGAGCAAAGTTAACAAACAATTTGCAAAAAGTATTAGTCATTATGGCTAGTTTCATACTTGTATTTAACTGTATGTCATTAGAATATTTATTATATGCAGAATGCAGTATTATGTGCTTAAGTCTTTTACTTAGTATAATTTCGGCTAGAATATTTACTAGTAACAGTACTAAACATAGAATTCTTAAATCTACATTGATTATGATATTATCAACATTTTGCTATCAAGGAGCTGTCAATATATTTTTACCGTTATCAATTTTATTTTTATTTATAGACTCAAATAAAAAAATGACAAAAGAATTAGTAAAGAAAATATTGATGGCATGTATAGTAATAATAGCATCTTATTTAATAAATGTAATTTCTATTTATATGTTTAATATGATATTAGGAGTAGAGCAACAAAGAATAGGTGGCGGTATTTTTAGCAATTTATCTAATTTTGCGATTATATTAAAAAATGTAATAGAATTTACATTGATAAACAATTTTAACTTATGGCCAACGGGAATAACTATTATTTTTATCGTAATCTCTTTAATATTATTACTATTTCAAAAAGATACTACAAGAGAAATAGTTCAATATTTAGTTTTAATTGTAGCATCTATAGGAATATGTGTAGCTCCAATATTTTTTATGCAAAGCCCATCAATAGAACCTAGAATGTCAATGTCGATAGGCGGAATTGTAGGTATGAGTCTAATTTACTTAATTACATCTAAACAAGACTACAATATTATAAAAAATATACTCAGCGTAATAACGATATTGTTTTTTGTATATAACGCAATTAACACTATACAAATTTATACTGTACATATTGCAACAAACAAAATAGATGCAAATATGGGAATAGCAATTAAATATAAAATAGAAGAATATGAACAAGAGACAGGAAATATTGTTACGAAAGTGGGATATTATAGAGACGCAAGTCATAGAGATTTTCATTATGGTTGGAATAAAAAATATTCATCATTTGCACAAAGAGCATTTGATAATTATTATTGTATAATAGAGGCACTAAATTATTATTGTGACAAAGATTTTGAAAGAGTAGGAATGGATGCAGAAATATATAATAAATATTTTAAAGGAAAAAATTGGCAGGCATATTCTGATGAGCAAATAGTATTTGTAGACGATACTATGTATATTTGTACATATTAAATAACATATGTTTAATTTAAGATGCAACCTGTCCCAAAAAGTGCCAAATGGCACTAAAGTGACAGGCACCAAAGTGCCAAAAGGAGAAATATATGGAGTGGACTAAAGAACAGAAACAAGCAATATACGAAAAAGGTGAGAATATATTGGTAGCAGCTGCTGCACGGAAGTGGAAAGACAGCTGTGCTGGTAGAAAGAATTATAAATAAGGTTATAAACGAAAATGTGGATATTGATAAAATTTTGATAGTGACCTTTACAAATGCAGCAGCAAGTGAGATGAGAGAGAGAATATTGGATGCAATTTATGACAAATTGGAGAAAAATCCAGAAGAGGTACGTTTGCAAAGGCAAATTACTTTGCTTAATAAAGCTAGCATTTGTACAATCCACTCTTTTTGCTTAGATGTTATTAGAAATAATTTCTATGAGGCAGATGTATCAGCAAATTTTAGAATTGGAGATACTGCTGAAGTGGAAATGATTAAAGCAGATGTGCTAGAAGATTTGTTTGAGCAAAAGTATATGGATAATGACCCAGAATTTATTAAACTACTAGAAACATATACAGACTATAGAGGAGACGAGAAGCTACAAGATTTAGTGCTTACTATATATAGATACATACAAAGTAGCCCATTTCCTGCTAAATGGCTTGAGAGCAAGGTGGCAGAGCTTAATGTTAATGAGGATGAGGACTTTGCCAATACTGTGTGGGGCAAAATTATACTAGATAATGTAAAATCACAAATTGAGATGATGATTGTTAAACTTGAAAATATAAAAAATGAAACATTGAAATTTACTGAACTGGAGAAATTTTCGAGAGTACTTGAAGCTAATGTTAATAATTTGAAGTCTGTAAAGTTAGATAGTTGGGATATAGCGTATAATAGCATGAATTCAATGGATTGGGGTAAATGGCCTATTGATAAAAAAGTAACATTAGACCTAAAAAATGAAGCTAAGGATATTAGAGATAGTATAAAAAAAGAGTTTAATAATATAGTTTTAAAATATACTTCAAAAGAAGCAAATCAAGACATATTAGACATGTATAATATATTAAATGCTCTAAAAAATCTAATTTTAGAATTTAGTGAAGCATTTTCTAAAGCTAAAAGAGAGAAAAACATTATAGACTTTAACGACATAGAACACTTAGCATTAAAAATATTAGTAAATGAAAATGAGGAGCCAACAGAGATTGCTAAAAAGTATCAAGAAAAATTTGAAGAGATTGCAATAGACGAGTATCAAGATAGTAACTTGGTGCAAGAAAAAATACTAACAAGTATTTCAAAAGGAAATAATATATTTATGGTTGGCGATGTTAAGCAGAGTATATATAAGTTTAGACAAGCTAGACCAGAGCTATTTTTGGAAAAATACGATAGATATGCACAAAAAGAAGAGCAGACATCTGAAAATAGCAAAGAAAATAATGCGAGTATAATAGATGACAATAATATAGCAAAAAGCTTTAATCCAAATACAGGCTTAAAAATTAAGTTATTCAAAAACTTTAGAAGTAGAGAAAGCGTACTTGATATTACAAACCTAGTATTCGAAAATATAATGAGTAAATCACTAGGAGACATAGACTATAATGAGGAAGAATACTTAAATTATGGCGCAAATTATATTTTGCCAGAAGCAATCTTGCAAAATAAAGTCTCGTTAGAAGAAAACTCAACAGAGAAAACCTCAGACCAAAAAGAATTTAACTATGCCGGAAAAGCAGAGTTGCACATAATAGATTTAAAAGAAAAGGAAGAAGATATATATACAAATTCTGAAAAAGTAGAGCAAAATATTGCCTCACAAGAAAAGCCACTTATAGACAATGCAGAAGAAAGTGACGAAGACGACGATAACAAAGAAAGAATAGAAGATTCGGTTTTAGAAGCTAGATTTGTTGCAAAAAAAGTGGACGAAATATTAAAAAGTGGTTACCACGTATATGATAGAAAACAAAACAAATATAGAAAGGTAAAGCCAAGTGATATATGCATTTTATTAAGAGCAACATCTGTGCTAGCACCAATTTATGAAAAAGAAATTTCTGAGCTAAATTTACCAGTATTTAGCGATTCGTCAGATACATACTTAGAGGCAATGGAAGTAGAAACAATAATGAATTTGCTAAAAGTTATAGATAATCCAATGCAAGACATACCACTTGTTTCGGTGCTTAGGTCAAGCATATTTGGGTTTACAGACAATGATTTAATAGAAATAAGACTTGTAGACAGAAAAAGCACGTTTTACGAAGCAATGCAAAAGGCTAGAATTAGCGTAGAAACAGACTTAAGACATAAAATAGATGATACAATAAATAAACTAAATGAGTGGAAATCAGAAGAAAAATATATACCACTAAATGAATTTATTTGGAAACTATACATCGAAACAGGATTTTATAACTATGTAGGTTTATTACCTAATGGAAGCTTAAGGCAGGCCAACCTAAAGCTACTTTTCGAAAAAGCAAAACAGTATGAAGCAGCAAGTTTTAAAGGCTTATTCAATTTCATAAATTTTATAAATAAAGTAAAAACAAGTAGCAAAGATATGGCATCAGCAAAAATTATTGGAGAAAATGATGATGTTATTAGAATAATGAGTATTCATAAAAGTAAAGGGCTAGAGTTCCCAATAGTATTTTTAGCAAGCACAGGCAAGAAATTTAACATGCAGGATTTAAACAATCCAATTCTATTACATCAAGATATAGGAATTGGTATGCAATACATAGACTCAGAAAGGAAGATAGAGTATTCAACATTAGCAAAAGAAGCAATCAAATTAAAAATAAAAAAAGAAACTATATCAGAAGAAATGAGAGTGCTATACGTTGTGCTTACTCGTGCAAAGGAAAAACTAATAATAACAGGTTTAAGTAGAGATTTAACAAAATCGTTAGAAAAGAAAACTAAGCTATTATCAAATTTTTCAAAGAGCAAGAACAACAAAATACCACCTGCACTAGTAGAAAAATTTACTTCTTATTTAGATTGGCTAGAACTAGTATATGAAAAGAATAAAGAAGAGAAAATAGAAAACACTGTAGAACTACACACATACAACAAGCAAGAACTAATTTCAAAACTAAAAAGCGAAGAGAACGAAGTAATAGACGTTAGAAAGCAAATAGAGGAAAAGGCGCAAAAAAGCAAAATCGATGCAAAAATATTAGAAAAACTAAAATGGCAATATAAATATATAGAATCTTCTAAAATTCCTACAAACACATCAGTAACAAAATTAAAAGAACTAAATGAAGACAAAGACATAGAGGACCTAATAAACGAAGCAAAGAAAAAGGTAAACAAGCAAACGGAGCTAAACATAACTCCAAAATTTATGGAAGAAAAGCATATTTTTACACCGGCAGAAAAAGGAACATTGCTTCACTTGTGTGTACAAAAATTAGATGAATCAAAAGATTATACAAGAGAAGAGATTCAAGAATTTGTAAGTAACTTAAAAAATAAAAATATTATTTCGGAAGAAGAGCAAAAAAACATAAATACAGATATATTGTACAAATATACCAAATCAGAATTGTGGCAAGACTTAAAACAAGCAAAAGAAATACATAAAGAAACACCATTTTATATAAATATACCTGCAACAGAAATATATGATGAAGCAGAAGAAAGCGAAAAAATACTAGTGCAAGGTATTATAGATTTGTATTACATAGACAAAAACGATAACTTAATACTAGTAGATTATAAAACAGATTATGTGCCAAATGGTGATGTGAAGATATTAGAGGAAAAATACAAAGTGCAACTTGATATATACAAGAAAGCACTAGAAGAAGCAACTGGCAAGAAAGTGTATAAAGCAATGATTTGGGCATTGAATAAGTAAAAAGAAATAATTTAAGTAAGCTTATTGGAGTTTATGCAATAGTATAAAATAAAAAAAGATAGGTTTAAACTAAGAACGGTTTAGCCTATCTTTTTTGTAAAAATGTAATTTATTGAAAAACAGAATAAACAAGTCAAATTTATTAAAAATAATTCAAATGCTGATTCTAATGTCGAATTTTGTCATACGATTTTGCTTGAATGCTAAAAGCATGTATGATATAATTTCCAAAAGTTATTATAAAAGGCAGGTGAGAAATATGAGCAAAGAATTTGAAGAGAAAGTTTTATCTATATTAGAAGAACATAGTATTGCACTAAAAACAATAAACGAACATACTAAAATAATAGGAGAACACTCAAAAACGTTAGATGAGCATACTAAAACGTTAGATGTGCATACTAAGATATTGGACGAGCATACCAAAATATTAAATGAACATACAAGAATACTAAATGAACATACCAAAACATTAAATGAACATACAAGAATACTAAATGAACATACAAAAACATTGAACGAACACACAAGAATACTAAATGAACATACAAAAACATTGAACGAACACACAAGAATACTAAATGAGCACAGCAAAGATTTAGCAGAAATCAAGAAATATTTGTTAGTACTTGAAGATAAAATATCAAATGAACTTCCAGCTTTATTTGATGGATTTAGTATGAATATTGAAAAAACAAGTGAAATTGAGTTCAAACAAAAAGCTACTGATAAAAAAGTAGAATTTAATTCAATAAAAATTTCTAATCTAGAGAAAGTTTCTAAGATGCACGATAAACAGCTAAAAAAATTGGCATCTCACTAGCAAAAAAAGAAAATGGGGCTTATTTATGTAATTTTAATTTGATTATATAGATAAGCCCCATTCGTTTGGTTGGTTATGAGTTACTACAATAATTTTCTAAATATACACATTACCTAGAGTTAAGACCTAAACTTTTACAAAAACAATAATTACAAATAAAAATTGTAAAAACATTCTTTGTGTGATATAATTCAAATCACAGAAAAGTAGAAACAAAATATAAGATAAAAATGAAGAAACAACATATAAAAGGAGAAACAAATGGGAGATTTTGTGCATTTACACGTACACAGTGAGTTTAGCTTGCTAGATGGAGCAAACAGAATAAAAGACTTGCCAGTAAGGGCAAAAGAACTTGGAATGGATGCTATGGCTATAACAGACCATGGCGTTATGTTTGGCGCTATAGATTTTTACAAAGCTTGCAAAGCAAATGGTATTAAGCCAATTATAGGTTGCGAGGTATATGTTGCGCCACGTACTAGGCACGACAAAGATGCAGAGCTAGATAGCAAGTACAACCATTTGATTTTACTTGCAAAAAATAATGATGGATATAAAAACTTATCTAAACTAGTTTCTCTAAGTTTTACAGAAGGTTTTTACTACAAACCACGTATAGATAAAGAAATATTAGAAAAATATCATGAAAATTTAATATGTTGTAGTGCGTGTTTAGCAGGTGAAGTAAACCAAGCAATTCTAAAAAATGATATGGAAGAAGCAAAACGAGTTGCTAATTGGTTTAAGGGAGTGTTTGGCAAAGACTATTATTTAGAAATCCAAAATAATGGTGTAAAAGAGCAAGTGCTAGTAAATCAAAAATTAGTACAACTTTCTCGTGAACTAGACATTCCACTTGTTGCCACAAATGATGCACACTACTTAAAAAGAGAAGATGCATATAACCACGAAGTGCTTTTGTGTATCCAAACTGGTAAAAGAATGACAGATGAAGATAGAATGCGTTTTGAAACCGATGAACTATATATTAAATCACCTGAAGAAATGAAGGAATATTTTGCCAATGTTCTAGATGCAATAGAAAACACTGTAAAAATTGCAGATGAATGTAATGTAGAGTTTGAATTTGGACATACAATTTTGCCTAATTATGATGTGCCAGAAGGTTTTGAGACACATTATGATTATTTAAAAAAGCTTACTGACGACGGAATTATAAAACGTTATGGGGAAAATCCACCAGAAGATATAATCCAAAGAAAAGATTACGAGCTATCTGTAATAAATAAAATGGGGTATGTAGACTATTTCTTAATTGTGTGGGATTACATAAATTATGCAAAATCAAATGGTATACCAGTTGGGCCAGGACGTGGCTCTGGAGCAGGTTCTATAGTAGCATATGCAATAGGAATTACAGACATAGACCCAATAAAATATGGACTTATATTCGAAAGATTTTTAAACCCAGAAAGAATTAGCATGCCCGATTTTGACGTTGACTTTTGCTATGAAAGAAGACAAGAAGTAATAGATTATGTAGGTAGAAAATATGGACATGACCACGTATCACAGATTATTACCTTTGGTACAATGTCTGCAAGAATGGTAATTCGTGATGTGGGTAGAGCATTAGATGTTTCGTATGCAGAAACAGACAAGCTTGCAAAAATGGTACCAAATGAATTGCACATTACAATAAAAAAAGCAATGGAGCAAAATAGAGAATTACGTGAATTGTACGAGACAAATGAGGAATACAAAAAGCTACTAGATATTGCTATGGCATTAGAAGGAATGCCAAGACAGGCTTCAACACATGCCTGTGGAATTGTTATTACAAAAGAGCCAGTAGATACTTATGTACCTCTATATATGAGGGATAATACAATATCTACACAATATATAATGACAACTTTAGAAGAGCTAGGACTTTTAAAAATGGACTTCCTAGGACTTAGAACCCTTACAGTTATACAAGACACCAAAGACTTAGTAAAACAAAATAGAGGAATAGATGTAGAGTTTGATAAAGATATGGATGATCCAAAGGTATATAAACAATGGCAAGACGGTACTTCAGTTGGAATATTCCAGTTTGAGAGCCAAGGTATGACTAACTTTATGAAAGAATTAAAGCCAGACTGCTTAGAAGACATCATAGCAGGTGTATCACTTTATCGTCCAGGGCCAATGGATCAAATTCCAAGATATATAGCAAATAAAAAAGACCCAGACCATGCCGTATATACACACGAGAGGCTAAAACCTATTTTAAATGTTACTTATGGTTGTATGGTATACCAAGAGCAGGTTATGCAAATAGTTAGAGACTTAGCAGGATATTCACTTGGTAGAGCTGACTTAGTAAGACGTGCAATGGGAAAGAAAAAGCTAGATGTAATGGCAAAAGAGCGTGAAATATTTATAAATGGTCAAGTAGATGAGCAAGGAAACATTATAGTACCAGGTTGCGTGCGCAACGGAATAACAGCAGAAGATGCAAATAAAATATTTGACGAAATGGCAGAGTTTGCAAAATATGCATTTAACAAATCACACGCTGCTGCGTATGCTGTGCTTTCATACCAAACGGCATATTTAAAAACATATTATCCAGCAGAATTTATGGCTGCAATGCTAAATAGCTTTTTAGGAAATTTGGATAAAATACCAGCTTACATAGATGAATGTAAAAGACTAAACATAGATATATTAAAACCAGATATAAATAAAAGCTATACCAAATTTACAGTTGATGGAAATAAAATACGTTTTGGATTGGGAAGTATAAAAAATGTTGGATTAGGTGCAGTTGATGAGATAGTAGAAGAAAGAAATAAAAATGGAGAATTTAAGGACTTTGCAGATTTTTGTGAGAGGATCGCTAATGCATCAGTAAACAAAAAATGTGTAGAAAGTTTAATAAAAGCTGGTGCTTTTGACAACTTTGAGCAAACTAGAAGAACTTTAATAGAATCGTATGAATCTATTATTGATTCTATAGCAGATAGCTCTAAGAAAAGCTTTGATGGACAAGTTAGTATGTTTGATTTAGGTGGAGCAAATCAAAAGGAGATGGAAGAACTTAAATACACATATAAAGTAATGCCAGAATTTACAGAAAGAGAACTACTTTCAATGGAAAAGGAAATGTTAGGACTATACATTTCAGGGCATCCTTTAGATAAACTAAGACATCAAATAGAAATGCAAACTAATATAAATACTGCTCAAATGAGGGAAGCACAAAATACTAGTAGCTTAGACTCTGAAGCAATAGAAGGAGAAGAAAAAACAAATGAAATTACTGCTAATTTAAGCATAAATGAAAAATTACAAGATGGTCAATTTGTAAAATATGCAGGAATAATAACAAGTGTAAAGAAAAAGTTTACCAAAACAAATAAAATAATGGCATTTGTTACAGTTGAAGATTTATACGGACCTACAGAAGTAATAGTGTTTGAAAGTTGTTATCAAAACTGCTCAAATATTTTAATGGAAGATAATATAGTTTTAGTAGATGGTAGGCTAAGCATTAGAGAAGACGAAGACACTAAAATTGTAGCAAGAGACATAAAAGAGTTTGGAGAGCAAAAGAAAAAAATATTAGTGTTAGACATTACTAATACAGATGATGAACAAAAAGAAAAATTAAGAGGCGCAATTAGATTTTTTTCAGGTGAGAAAAATAATATACAAGTAGAAATAATAAATGGAGAGAAAAAAGATATGGCAGGAGGAATTTTTCTAAATAATATAAGCAACACGGGAGAAAATAATGAGACATTAAGAGAGTTTAAAGACATTGTAGGAGAGGAAAATGCGAGAGTAGAGGAAATATAGGAAGTTATAGATTATTGTAATAAGCAAGCAATGTATATTTTATTTAAAGTCTTAGTAGCACGTACATTTATAAAATTTTTGTACCTTGCTGGTCGAAACCATAAAATCACAATTTCATAAATGAAATTGTGCTAGGTTTCTCCAATTCGCACTCGCTTATGCAAAGCTCGTTTGGTCGCTGCGCGGTACTACTAAATTTTATAAATATGCGTGCTACTAAGACAAATAATAGATGCTGAACAGTAGTAAAAAAGGAAAAAAATGTAAAAAATCATGCCGATAAATTGACAATAATTGTAAATGGTGCTATAATAAAAGAATACCGTAATGGTAAATTGAAAAAAACAAAGGAGTACGAACAACAATGAACACGACAAAAAAGGACTATGAGATTCACTTCCTGACCTCAGGCTTTGACCGGATTCCGAGTGGGATTATCAAAGTGAAGAATCGCGTGAGCGACTTCATTGCTTTGAGCGGGAAACTCATCTTGAGCGACCCGACGGTAGCAACTGGTGAGTTGCTTCAGGAAATCACAAAAGAGATTGTTCGTGAGGATGTCTCTAGGATGAAAGCCGTTGAAGAGCTTATGGCAGTGAAGAGAGTTTAATCTCTTAGCCTAACACTCCAAACTGTGGGCCCGGCGCAGACTGCACCGGGCTCATTCTTGCAAAAAATACATTGATACGTGAATAAAAAAACGACATCATAATGTCGAAATCTGTCAATAAGTTTTTGTTGATATTCACAAAAAAGTATGCTATAAATATATAGGTAATTATGCAAAAGAATTTTTTTATCTAATAATATTTAATTCTAAAATATATTTATTATCAAACTTTTGGGTATCATATTAATTTCAATAATCATATAGTTAATAAATAAAAAATTGTATCTTATTTAATTATAAAAAACAAAAATGGAGTGATAAATATATAGCCTAATTACAGAAATGGAGGCTTATATGAACAATGAGAAAACTAGTACAAAAGAAGAGAAAAAAATATTATCACCTAAATTAGATGTGATTTTTCAAATACTATTTGGTGAAGTAGGTAGCGAGAGAATAACAAAGGATTTGCTGAATACAGTGTTAGATGAGAGAGTAGAAGATATAGACTTAAATGAAAACATTGTATTAAGAGAAGAGGAACCTAATGAAAAGAGAGGAGTAGTAGATGTTTTAGCAAAAATAAATGGAAACGAGTATTGTAATATAGAGATGCAACTAGTAGATAAGAAAAATATAATAAAAAGATTATTATTTTATTGGTCAAAGCAGTATATAAAAGGTATAAAGAAAGCAGAAAATTATAAAGAGTTAAAAAGAACCATAGTAATATTAATAGCAGATTTTGAACTAGAAAGATTGGAAAAACTAGGTTTTCACAGTAAATGGCAAATTATAGAGAGCAAATGGAGAAAAATAGTATTGACAGATGATTTAGAAATTCATATAATACAATTACCAAAAATAAATGAGAGAAAAGTAGAGGGAAAAGAACAAAAACTAAAGGAGTGGCTAGAATTTTTGGAAAATCCAGATAGTAAAGAGGTGTTAAATTATATGAATGAAAACAAAAATATGAAAGAGGCAAAAGAAAAATTAAACACCATGAGTGAAGATGAAAGAATAAGAAAATTAGCAGAGTTAAGAGAAAAAGCAATATTAGATGAAAAGGAAGCAGAATATACAGGATACTGTAAAGGAGAAGAGGCTGGACTTAAGAAAGGTAGAATAGAAGGTCGAGAAATGGGAATAAAAGATGCAACAAAAAATATTGCTAGAAATATGAAAGAAAAAGGCATAGATATAAAAACAATCATGGAAGTAACTAATCTTTCTAAGCAAGATATAGAAGAGCTAAATTAAAATTATGCTTGTGTATTGACCATTTTCGTATTAAATGATAAAATATAATATATGAATTAAAGGAAAATTACGGGAAATAATTAAAAATAAGGGGGAGTACTTGTAAATAGATAATTAAATATCTATTATGCTAGTCTACCCTTTTTTTACTTAAATTGAGGTGAGTTGTATGCCATACATAGAATTTAAAAATGTAGTAAAAGAATATAAAATGGGAGAAGTTTCCATAAAAGCACTAGATAAAACTAATTTTTCGATAGAGAAAGGAGAGTTAGTTGTAATAGTTGGGCCAAGTGGAGCCGGAAAAACTACTGCACTAAATATACTTCGGAGGTATGGATAGTGCAACTTCTGGTAGCGTAATTATAGATAAAAAAGATATAAGCAAATTTAAGAAAAAGGAACTAACAAAATATAGAAGAGAAGACATAGGATTTGTATTTCAATTTTATAACTTAGTACAAAATCTAACAGCACTAGAAAATGTAGAACTTGCCACACAAATTTGTAGGCATCCATTAGACCCAAAGGTTATGCTAGAAAAGGTAGGATTAAAAGATAGACTAAAAAATTTCCCTTCGCAATTATCCGGTGGGGAGCAACAAAGGGTTGCAATAGCAAGGGCAATAGCAAAAAATCCAAAGCTTCTATTATGTGATGAGCCAACAGGTGCATTAGACTATAAAACAGGTAAACAAATATTACAATTATTGCAAGACACCTGTCGAAAAGAAAAGATGACAGTTGTAATAATTACACATAATAGTGCTCTAACACCAATGGCAGACAGAGTAATACATTTTAAAAACGGAACAGCATTTGATATACAAATAAATGAGACGCCTACTCCTATTTCTCAAATAGAATGGTGAGGGCTGAAAAATAAAAAAGAGGTGAAAAAGTTGAAAACTGCACTATTTAAAGATGGTATAAAAGAAATTGTTAAATCATATAAAAGATTTATTTCTATACTCCTTATTGTATTATTAGGTGTAGGCTTTTTTGCTGGTTTAAGAGCTGCAAGCCCAGATATGAAGGCTACAGTAGATGAATATTTTGACGAACTAAATGTAATGGATATTCAGGTAATATCTACATTAGGTTTAACAGATGATGATGTCGAAGCAATAAAAAATGTACAAGGTGTGGAAAATGCAGAAGGCTCATATCAAGCAGATGCAATAGTTATAGTAGGAGAAGAAGAGGTTGTTGTAAAACTAGAAACTTTTTCTAATGATATTAACAAATTAAATTTGGTAGAAGGAAAACTTCCAGAAAATGAGTCTGAATGTGTAGTAGAGGAAAGATTCCTAGAAGGAACAGGTCACTCTATTGGGGATACCATAGAAATAGATGTGGAAGATGTTACAACTGATGATGGCGAAACACAGAAACTTTTAAAAAATAATAAAGTCACAATAGTAGGAACTGTAAAGTCTCCTCTATATATATCTACAGAAAGAGGTAGCACAAAACTTGGAAGTGGTGTAATAGATTACTATGTATATATACCAAAAGAAAATATAAATATAGATATGTATACAAACATATATCTAACTGTAAGTGGAGCAAAAGAACTTAATTCAACAAGCAATAAATATTCTAATTTAGTATCAGATGTAGAAGACAATTTAGAAGCAATCTCAGAAGAAAGAAGAGAAGCGAGATATAACCAGCTATATGATAGTGCAAATTCAAAAATACAAGATGCTCAAAAAGAATTAGACGATAAAAAAGCAGATGCAGAAAAAGAATTAGAAGACGCACAGAAAGAAATTGATGATGGAAAGAAAGAGATAGAAGATGGTAGAGCAGAGGTAGAAACTAACAGAAATACTGCATATACTGAATTTGCAAATGCTGAAGCAGAAATAGAAGATGGTTGGGACGAACTAGAAAGCCAGAAACAGACTTTTGAAAACTCTAAAAAAGAGGCAGAAGAGCAAATAGCAGAATATAAAGAGCAAAAAGAAACATTAGAGCAGACAAATGAACAATTAAACACATTAAAGGATAATTTAGAAACAGCAAATAATACACTAGAAAGTTTAAATGAACAATTGGAAAATGCAGAAACAGAAGAAGAAAAAACTGCTATACAAGCACAAATTACAGAAGTTAGTAAAAATATACAAATACTACAAGCTACAATTACAGGAATAGAAACAGAACTAGAAAATCAAGGAGTAACAGATATAGATGCTACTATTAAAGCAATAGAAGCTGGAATTAACCAAGCGAATACAGAGCTAAGTAATGGAGAAAAGCAAATAAAGAAAGCAGAACAACAATTAAAAGATGCAGAAGAAGAACTACAAAGTCAAAAAAATTCTACATATTATCAATTGAACCAAGCAGAAAAGGAATTAGACCAAGCAGAAGAAGATTTAAAAGATGGTGAAAAGGAATTAGAAGATGCAAGAAAAGAATTTGATGAACAAATAGCAGATGCAGAGAAAAAACTTCAAGATGCAAAAGACGACTTAAAAAAATTAGAAAGACCAGAGTGGTATGTACTAGACAGAGATATGAATACAGGATATGCAAGCTATATGCAAGATACCGATAGAGTTGCAAGTTTGGCAGAAGTATTCCCAGTTGTATTTTTCCTAGTAGCAGCACTAATTAGTTTAACTTCAATGAATAGAATGGTTGAAGAGGAAAGAGTTCAAATTGGTACATTAAAGGCATTAGGATATAATAAACTACAAATATCAAGGAAGTATATAATCTATGCACTTTTAGCAACTATTATAGGTGGAATAATAGGAGTATTTATAGGATTTAATTTAATTCCAAAAATAATTGCAAATATGTATGCAATGGTGTATGAAGTTCCAGAAGTTATATTGCAGTTTAACTGGGACATTGCAACACTTGGTATGGCAGCAGCACTATTATGTACAGTTGGAGCAACTATATATACATGTGCAAATGTGTTGAGGCATAAACCAGCAACACTTATGAGACCAAAATCACCAAAGCCAGGTAAAAGAGTGTTATTAGAAAAAATAACATTTATATGGAAAAAATTAAGTTTTACTGCAAAAGTTACAGCTAGAAATGTATTTAGATACAAAAAGAGATTTTTAATGACAATCATAGGTGTTTGTGGATGTACATCACTAATTATTGCAGGTTTTGCATTACGAGATTCAATATCAAGTATGATACCAAATCAATTTGGAGAAATTAGTAAATATAATATAAGTATTTCACTAACAGAAGAAATATCTGGGGATGATTTAAGCAAGCTAGAAGAAGAAATTTTACAAAATGAACAAATTACTAGCATACTTAGTGCAAATGTCCAATCAGTAAAAATAATTAAAGACGACAATAATCAAAGCATACAGCTAATAGTACCAAGTGATACAAGCAAACTTAATGAATTTATAACTTTAAGAGATAGGAAAAATAAAGACAATACCTATACATTAGATAAATCAGGAGTAATCATAACAGAAAAATTATCACAAGTATTAGACATAAAGCAAGGAGATATAATAACAATAGAGAACTCTGATGGAGACAGAAGAGAAGTAACAGTTTCAAATATTACTGAAAACTACTTAATGCACTACATATATATGTCACCAGAACTATATAATGAAGTATTTGATGCAAAAATACAATCAAATCAAATATACGCAAAAACACAAGAAATGACAGAAGAGCAAGAAAACGAACTAGGCAAAATATTACTTAACAATTATGACTACATATCTGGAGTAAGCTTTACATCTGCATCAGAAGATATGTTTGCAACAGTAATGGATAATATGGATATGGTAGTATGGATACTTATAATAGCAGCTGGACTTTTGGCATTAGTAGTTTTATACAATTTATTAAATGCAAATATAAGCGAAAGAATAAGAGAACTTGCAACAATAAAAGTACTTGGATTTTATGATAGAGAAGTATATAGTTACATTGCAAGAGAAACAATAATCCTTACAATCATTGGTATATTATTTGGCTTAGTAGGTGGTTACTTCTTAACAATGTATGTATTAAAAACATGTGAACTAGACATAACAATGTTTAATCCAGAAGTAAGAATATTAAGCTATGTGTTAGGTGTTGTAATAACTGTATTCTTTGCAGTAATTGTAAATGTAGTAACATATTTCTCTTTGAAAAAGATTGATATGATTGAAAGTTTAAAGAGTGTGGAATAGAAAATTAAATAGTTGACAATGATTGAAAATTATGGTAAAATAATGTTCTGTAAGCCGCCTGAGTCGGGCAACTAAATGTTAGAAATATCTAACTGCCTTGAATTTATGCTTAGCGAGTATACATATAAGAGGAGGTGTACATATAATGTACGCAATAATTGAAAGCTGTGGAAAGCAATACAAAGTAGCAGAAGGAGATGTAGTATTCTTCGAAAAATTAGATGTTGAAGAAGGTAAAAAAGTTACATTTGATAATGTAGTTTTAGTATCTGATGACAAAAAAGTAGAAGTTGGAGCTCCTTATGTAAAAGGTGTTAAAGTTGAGGGAAAGGTAGTTTCTCATGGAAAAGGAGAGAAAATTTTAGTGTACAAATACAAAGCTAAAAAGAACTACAGAAGAACTCAAGGACATAGACAACCATATACAAAGGTTGAAATAACAAAAATAAAAACAGCTGCTGAAAAGGCTGAAGCTAAAACAGAAGCAAAAGCTGAAACAAAAACTGCACCAAAAGCAGAAAAGAAAACAGCTACAACAGCAAAAAAAGAAGCTGTTAAAGAATAATTTGTAAAATTATTAAAATATTTGATTATAGAAACATAATCAAAATGAGAATTATAAATTCAAAAACCGAAGGGAGTTGAGATAAATGGCTCATAAAAAAGGTCAAGGTAGTGTTAAGAACGGTAGAGATAGTGAATCAAAACGTTTAGGTCTTAAAAGAGCAGATGGACAAATAGTTCCAGCTGGAAATATATTAGTTAGACAAAGAGGCACTAAATTCCATCCAGGAACAAACGTAGGCATCGGAAGTGACGACACTTTATATGCTAAAGTAACTGGAAAAGTTAAATTTGAAAGATTAGGAAGAGACAAAAAACAAGTTAGCGTTTATCCAGTAGAGGAAACAGCTAATAAATAGTAAAAAATAAACCAGTAATAAATGCTACTGGTTTATTTTTTGAAAAAAGAAAGTAAAATAGAGATTGCAAAAATAACGCAAAGCAAAAAGATGCAATTAGTATAAAACTAGTTGCATCTTTTACTATCTAGCAAACATAAATCTTTCATACCAAACAATCCATTCTTTTTGTTAACTATAAACTCGGCAGCTTTCAAAGCACCCTCTACATAAATGTTTCTAGAATGAGCCGTATGAGTTAGTTCAAAGGATTCATTTTCTCCAATGAATAAAACAGTATGTTCTCCTACTAATGTGCCACCTCTAATAGAAGAAAAGCCAATCTCATTGTATGATTTAAAATTGTTATTGGATTTCTTAAAGTTATTAGAGTTATTAGAATTACAAGAATTTTTTAGTTTATTACCAGAAGCTCTTCTTGTAAACACATAAGAATACTTATTGTTACAAACTTTATTTATATTATCAGCAATCATAAGTGCAGTACCACTAGGCGCGTCGACTTTATTTCTGTGATGTTTTTCTATTATTTCAATATCTACGTTATTAAGTTTTCTAGCAAGTTCAGATACAATATTAGAAAAAATATTTATACCGTAAGCCATATTAGAGGACTTAAAAATTGGAATTGCCTCAGAAAATTCCTTTATTTTATTTTCTTCATCAGAACTAAAACCAGTAGTAGCAATTACTATAGGAACTAAATTTTTAATGGCATAATCTAAAGCAAGAAAAGTAGCAGAGGGGGTGGAAAAGTCAATTATCACATCTGGCTTTTTTGTAAGTTTATTATATAAATCCGAATTATCCTTATCTATACCATACAACAAACTAAAATTAACAGAATCTTTTATGTATTCACAAAGTGCTTTTCCCATATTTCCGTTAGCACCATTTAATAATATATTTACCATAGATATACCTCTAAATTTAAAAATTGTAATACTAGTTTATATTTTAAAAATTATTCTAGTAAAAAATATACTCTACAAAAAAAAATATAACTAATGTTATACCTTTTTTCTATATATAAATTATATTCTAAAAGTTTCCTAAAAATACCATACTTAAGAAAATATATGCGTATCTGTAAAAACTTTTGGCTTGCAATTTATGTTTTAAATACAAATATGTTTCTAAACAAGCACTATATTTATCCATTATTGTTACTATGTACGATTCTCTATATTTGGGAAAACTTAGTGTAACTGGCCACATGTGTTTTACAATAACATCTTTCTCAATATCATTTAAATCAAATATTTCACTTGCATTTTTTAAGGCAATTCTAGGGTGAATAAAAGCATGAAGACCTGATATATCGATGTTTCTATATTTTTTTCGCCAATCATATAGGAATAAATCATGTAGCATAGCACCACGTGTTGCAGAAATATAATCAAGTTTTAATTTTTTACAAGCTATATATGTAAAATAAGCTACTTGCATACAATGCTTGTAACAAGAGGTGTTACAATGTTGTCTGTAATTCTTCATTTGCTTAACAGTATCATTGGAAATAACATCCTTTATTATATCAAAAAACTCAGCTAAATGTTCTCTTTTACCAATTGAACCATATACATTTTCATCATCAATATATGAATCAATATTAAGACCAATGTCTGTATAAATATCCTCTTTGTTTTCATTTATTAAATTATTCTTTTTTATTAGATTAAACTTCATAAAATTATTACTCCTATGTTATTTACTAAATATTTTAATTATGTAAATTACTCTATAATATATATTATAGCATTTTTTATTTATAAAGTGAACTAATTTAATAAATATTTAAGAAAATGTTGTTTATACTAGAAGAAGAGTAGTTTTTTTATTTATATTTAGTCCCCCAACATCGTACAAACTGTATAAACTTTACTAAAGTTAAGTTTAACAGTTTGTATACTTGTTGGTCCCCACCTTAAGACATAAATATAAATAAAAAAACTACTCTTCTTCTAAATAAAATCACATCCAATTCTTCATAAGAAAATCGATTTTTTCCTTTCCAGCATTAGATAGCTCTACAAGAGGTAATCGTGGTTTGCCACAATCAAAGCCAAGTTTGTTTACAGCATATTTTATAGGGATAGGATTTACTTCGCTAAATAAAGCATTTATAAGAGGGATGGCATATACTTGTGATGCAGATGCTTTTTGCCAACTACCAGTTAAATAGTTCATTACAAGTTCGTGAACAAATTTAGGATATATATTTGATAAAACAGAAATAACTCCTAAACCTCCTAAAGAGAGTATTGGTACAATTTGGTCATCATTTCCTGAATAAATTGTAAGTTCATCTTTGCAAAGATTTGCAATTTTGGCTACTTGAGAAATGTTACCGGCTAGCTTCTTTTACAGCAACGATATTTGGAATTTTGGAAAGTTTTAAACAAGTTTCTGGTTCAATATTAAGTCCAGTTCTACTAGGAACATTATACAAAATAATAGGGATAGATACATTTTTAGCGATTTCAGAAAAATGAGTAATTAAGCCAGCTTGTGTAGTTTTATTGTAATAAGGAGTAACTAATAAGAGTCCATTGGCACCTACACTTTCTGCATATTTAGAAAGTTTTATAGATTCAGCTGTATTATTACCACCAGTACCTACAATTATTGGAACTCTACCATTTGTAATCTTTACGCTAAAGTCAATAACTGATTTTCTTTCTTCTAGACTCATTGTTGCAGACTCGCCAGTAGTACCACAAATAATTAGGCTGTCCACGCCTTCTAAAATTTGAAATTCAATTAGTTTCCTAAGTTCTTCGAAATTAACTCCATCATTTGTAAAAGGGGTAACTAAAGCAGTACCACAACCTTTAAACAGAACTTTTTTCATATAAATTACCGTCCTTTCTAAATTATAATAGTAATATATATTGAAAAAATCTAAAAAAAATGATAAAATATTTATGGCAAAAAAGCCAAAAGTTTACAATCCAAGATTTAAACAATCCGAAAATCTAAATACTCCGTAAGGTGCTATAGAATAAAAATTCAATACAATACTTTTATAAAAAACGAGGAAAAATAGGAGGTAAAATGTTAGAATTAAAGGATATATGTTTTTCAAGAGATAATAAAAATATTTTGAAAAATGTGAATTTAACTATAGATAATAACAAAATGATTGTTATTACAGGACCAAATGGTTCAGGAAAATCAACACTTGCAAAAATTATAATGGGAATCGAAAACCCAGATTCGGGAAAAATAATTTTTGATGGAAAAGACATAACAAAATTATCGATAACAGAAAGAGCAAAGATGGGAATAGGCTTTGCATTCCAACAACCAGTAAGATTTAAAGGCTTAACTGTAAAAGATTTAATAGAAATATCTGCAGGCAATAGCATTAAGGTGTGTGATGCTTGTGATGTCTTAGCAGATGTAGGCTTATGTGCACAAGAATATTTAAATAGAGAAGTAAATAGTGGCCTTTCTGGAGGAGAACTAAAAAGAATAGAAATTGCAATGCTTGCAGCTAAAAAGTCAAAACTTACAATATTTGATGAACCAGAGGCAGGAATTGATTTATGGAGTTTTAACAACTTAATATCAGTATTTGAAAAAATGCATGACGATATACATGGTTCTATAGTTATTATTTCTCATCAAGAAAGAATTTTAAATATAGCAGATGAGATAGTGCTAATTACAAACGGAAAAGTGGAAAAACACGGACCAAGAGAAGAAGTTTTACCACAAATATTTAACAAAGTAAAACCATGTCATAAAATAGACAAAAATCAAAAATGCAACGAAGGGAGGGCTTAAAGATGGATAAAATAGAAAAGAATTTATTAAAGCAAATAGCAGATATAGAAAAAACACCAATGGGTGCGTATAATATTAGAGAAAACGGAAAATTATCAGCTAGAAATACAACTGCAAACATTGATATTGTAACAAAAAAGGACAAGCCTGGAATAGACATAATAATAAAGCCAAATACTAAAAACGAAAGTGTACACATACCAGTAATCCTAACACAAGGTGGGTTAAACGATTTAGTATATAACGATTTCTATATAGGAGAAAATGCAGATGTAGTAATTGTGGCAGGATGTGGAATTCATAACAGTACTTGCAATACTGCAGAGCATGATGGAATACACACATTCCACCTAGCTAAAGGAGCAAAGATAAAATACATAGAAAAACATTATGGAGAGGGAGAAGGAACAGGAGATAGAATACTAAACCCTCAAACTATAATAAATCTTGACGAAAATGCTTCGATGGAAATGGAATCAGTACAAATAAAAGGTGTTACATCTACAATAAGAGAGACCTTTGCAAATATGGGAAAAGGAAGTAGCTTAGTAATTTCAGAAAGAATAATGACAACTGGAAAGCAAACTGCAAAAACAATATTTGATGTAAACTTAAATGGGGAAGACTCAAGTGTACATGTAGCATCTAGGTCTGTAGCAGAAGATGACTCTTTGCAAGAATTTATATCGAACGTAAAAGGAAATGCAAAATGCTTTGGACATGTAGAATGTGACGCAATAATAATGGGAAACGGAAGAGTTATATCTGACCCAAAAATAGAGGCAAACAATGTAGATGCAAGCTTAATACACGAAGCCGCAATAGGAAAAATTGCAGGAGAGCAACTAATAAAACTTATGACACTCGGCTTAACAGAAAAAGAAGCAGAGGAACAAATAATAAATGGCTTCTTAAAATAAGAAAAAACCGTGGACAAAAGGGACACACCTTTTTGTCCACGGTTGCGTTTATACCTGCTAATAAGGCTTGTTTTGAAAAGATAAACTAGCCTTTTTTCAACATCCTCTCTACAATCTGCACTGCATTGCTAGCAGCACCCTTACGAATATTATCAGCTACAACCCAAAGATTTACTCCATAATCTACACTGTAATCTCTACGAATTCTTCCAACAAAAACTTCATCGTGTCCAGAAGCATTTATAGCAAGAGGATAAATACAATTTTCTATATCATCTTGTAAAATGATTCCGGTAGCATTAGATAAAATGTTTTTTAGTTCGGCCAAATCAAAATCATTTTCAAACTCTACATTTATAGCTTCACTATGTGCATTAAACACAGGAACTCTTACTGCAGTGGCAGTTACTTTTAAATCCGGTCTTTTTAAGATTTTTCGTGTTTCATTAACCATTTTTTCTTCCTCTTTAGTGTAGCCATTTTCTAAGAACACATCTATGTGAGGTAGGCAATTAGAAAAAATAGGGTAGTTAAATTTTTGCAGTTTATAAGTTGGTTTTGCAGAAGAAAAATTTGAATCATTTTGCATATAATCTCTAATTCCACTTTCTAAATCCAATACACCATTTCTTCCAGCGCCAGATACGGCTTGATAAGTAGAGTAAATAATCCTCTTTATTCTATATTTATCATCAAGAGGTTTTAAAGCGACAACAGCTTGAATGGTAGAGCAATTTGGATTTGAAATTATACCATGATTGTTTTTTATTTCCTCAGGATTTACTTCAGGGACGACAAGTGGAACATTGTTATCCATTCTAAAAGCACTGCTATTATCTACTACAATGCACCCTTTTGAAACTGCTATTGGAGCATACTTTTTTGCAGTTGAGCCACCAGCAGAAAAAATTGCATAATCAAAACCAGAATCAAAAGATAAATCATTAAGTTCTTGAACTATGTAATCTCTATCCATAAATTTTAGCTTCTTACCAGCAGAATTTTTAGAAGCAAATAATACATATTCATCAATAGGAAGTCTTTTTTCCTCTAGAACTTTCAAGACAGTTCTACCAACCAAACCAGTAGCACCAACAATAGCAAGTCTAATCTTTTTCATATATAACATCATCCTTTACTTTTTTATTGTAATATATTAAAAAAGTAATGAATGTGTGATATAGTATACACTACATATTTTTTATCTCTCACAAACCCTTGCAACTTCTACAAAATGTGGTATAATATTGTACATATTGGAGGAGAATATGTACAAATTTTTTGTATCAAATAACCAAATCAAAGACAAAAAAATAGCAATAATTGGAGAAGATGTAAATCACATAAAAAATGTATTAAGATTAAATATAGATGAAAAAATAATAATTTGTAACAAAGATACTGCTAAAAGCTACATTGCTAGTATTTCAAATATATCTAAAGAAGAAATCATATGTAGTATTATAGAGGAAAATTCATCTACAACAGAATCAAATGTAAATATCGATTTATTCCAAGGCTTACCCAAAAGCGATAAGATGGAATATATAATACAAAAAACAACAGAGTTAGGTGTAAAACATATTTATCCTGTAGCATTAGAAAGATGCGTGGTAAAAATAGACCAAAAAGATGAAAGCAAAAAAATATTGAGATGGCAAAAAATAGCTGAGTCTGCTGCGAAACAAAGCAAGAGGGACTTTATTCCAACAGTAGAAAATATTATAAATCTTGAAAATATTTGCAAAAACATATCTAAATATGATATTATATTACTAGCTTATGAAAATGAAGAGAGTAATACAATTAAACAAGAGTTACAAAAAATAGATAAAAGAGAGAATACAAATATTGGAGTAGTTATAGGTCCAGAGGGTGGATTTACAGAAAAAGAAGTTGATGCTCTAATATCTGCAGGTGCAAAATGTGTAACACTTGGAAAGAGAATTTTAAGAACAGAAACAGCACCAATAGTTATGCTAAGTGACATTGTATATGAATTTGAGTTATAATTTGTTAATTGGGGGAGTAAGAAATGCCTAAAAAAGAAAATAAGCCAAAAGACAAGCAAAAAGAAGAGACTAAAAAGGAAGTAAAGCAAGAAAAAGTAGAAGAAAAAGCTAAGTCTAAAAACAAAAATAATAAGGAAACTGAAAATAAGTTAGAAAAACAAAGTAAAGATAACAAAAAGCAAGATAGCAACAAGAAGGAAAGCAAATACGTAAATAAAAAACAAGAAGAAATTAAAGAAAAGCCAAATAACGAAAAAAGTACAGAAAAAGTGAAAGCCAATAAAACAAAAAAAGAAGAGTCTGAAGAGGAAACAACACGAATAGAAGAAAGACCTAAGGACAAAAGCAATGCAAAAGACACTTCTAAAAATAGCGCAAAAGAAAATTCTAAGAGCAAAAACAATAAAAACAAAAAGGACTCTAAAAACAAAGCTGATTTAGCTAAAAAGGCTTCTAAGAGTAAAGAAGAATCAACCAAAGAAGAAATAGAGCCAGTTGATAAAGAACACGTAAAACTAATTAAATTTGAAGAAATAAAAAATATATTCAAAAAGAAAAAGGCCATTCCAAAAGAAGATTTGAAAAAAATCAACCAGCCAGTATTCCACAACATTTTAATGGCAATAATAGTAATAGTGTATTTTATATTCTTAATCTTAGGCTTTTATAACATAGAAAATAGTGTGTATCAAACAGACCTAAAAGTTTTTGCAATGTGTACATTATTTATAGCAATAGTTCTGCTAGAAAAAGCATACAAAAAAGATAGTGGCAAACTAGCAATGTTTGGAATAGAAACAATTTTTATTGCTATAATTACACTAGCACTTATATATATAAACATTATGCTATCAGATAGATATATAAGCATAGTATTAAGCATTTCATACATATTAGCAATATATTATGTAATAAAATCTATTGTACTGTATATTAGAGGCAGAAAAAAGTACTTCGTAGATGATATGAAGGAAATAATGAACACAGATGAATAAAAAAATAAGTAATTGGGAGGTATGTGTATGCAACTAATAAATATAGGATTTGGCAACATTGTATCGGCAAATAGAATTATAGCTATAGTTAGTCCGGAGTCTGCACCAATAAAAAGAATTGTGCAGGAGGCAAAAGATGAAGGTACAGCTATAGATGCAACTTATGGTAGAAAAACTAGAGCTGTTTTAATAATGGATTCGGGGCATGTGGTACTTTCTTCAATTCAACCAGAAACTGTAGCAGGAAGATTAGATAAAGATGAAGGAGATATACAACCTGTAACAGAAGATAAATAAAATTAAAAAAGTATATGTAAATATAATCATAACTATCAAAAATGTGATATAATTATAGTAATTGAATGGAGGTAATGTAATTATGATGGTAAAACCAACTGTAAAGGAGTTATTAGAAAAAATAGACAATAGATTTGAATTAGTAGTAGTTACAGCAAAAAGAGCAAGACAAATAGCAGATGGAGCTGAAGTATTAACAGATGTAGATGAAGAAGCTCCTGTTACACTAGCTGCAAATGAAATTGCAGAAGGCAAGGTGACTGTATGCTAGTTCTATTATCAGGAGTGTCAGGTGCAGGTAAAGATACTATAAAAAAGGAACTAATAAAAAGAATGGAAAATGTAGAATCTTTACCATCTTACACAGATAGAGCACCTAGAGCAAACGATGTTCCAGGGGTAACATACAATTTTGTAAGTACAGAAGAATTTGAAAGAATGATTAAGGATGGAGAGTTATATGAATACTCTGCACATCATGACCATTATTACGGAACATCAAAAAAGCTATTAAACGACAAAATTAACAATGGAAAAATAATTGTTAAAGATATAGAAGTAAATGGTGTAGAAAATTTGCTAAAACTATTAAAAGATGATGTAAAAATAGTAACTATTTTCTTAAGAGTGCCAAAACAAGAATTGCAAAAAAGATTAGAAAATAGAATAGACAAACCAAGCTTAAAAGAAATACAATTAAGACTTAACAGGTTTGATTATGAAGAATCTAAAATAGGTATGTACGATTACATAATAAAGAATAATAATTTAGAAAAAACTGTACAAATTATAATGACAATTATAAATAATGAGTATAATTT
>CALXPW010000008.1 GCA_944390365.1 uncultured Clostridia bacterium
ACATAAAGTTTTTAAAAATACTACATTTTTTTATTTTTATACATATTTTCTTTTTTTTTGGAAAATATATACTAAATAATTTTATTTTTTAGAGAAAAGATTTGTGCCCTTTTTTCATACTAAACTGGGCAAGAAAGGATAAATAATTATTTATGAAAATAGTAGATACATTTAAAAAAATATTTTTTCCTATAGAAGAGCCTTCTCACGACTTTTCTCTTCCTGCAAATGATGATGATTCGTCTAGTAGTTTAGACACTAATAAAAGTAGTGCTACACAATCAAACAGTAATTTTTCTAATAGAAACACTACTAATGCCTCCAACATAATATCTGATGAATTTAGTGATGTTAAAGAAATTTTTCCTAGTATAGATGTGAACATTGAATATATAAAAGTTAAATACAATCTTTTAATAAATAGTGATATTGTTCTTCGCGAATTTCTTTTAACTGCAAGAAATAAGCAGTATAGAGCCTTTTTACTTTTTATAGATGGCATGACAGATATGGATTTAGTTAATAATTATGTTTTAAAACCTTTAATGCTTAAAAATAATGCAAATTCTTTTGATGGAAATCAAAATCAGGTTGTTTCCGAGGCTGTAACAAACAATATTACTGTAAGAAAAGTTAAAAAGTTTAATATTAAAGAATATATTTTAAATTGCTTGCTTCCTCAAAATAATGTAATGACTCAAAAAGAATTTAAAGAAATTTTTTCTAGTGTTAATTCGGGAAACTGTGCTCTTTTTATTGATACTTTAGATATTGCTTTTGACATTGACGTTAAGGGATTTAAAACAAGAGCCATCAATAAACCAGAAAATGAAGTAGTCCTTAGAGGTCCACAAGAAGCTTTTGTTGAAAATCTTCGTACTAATACTTCACTTATTAGAAGAATTATTAACAACGAAAATTTAATTATGGAAAATATTCGAGTTGGAACAGTTAGTAAGACTGTTTGTTCTGTTTGCTATATGCAAAATATTGCAAACGATGACCTTGTTGCTGAAGTAAAGTATAGACTTAACAATATTGATATCGATTATTTGGTTTCTTCTGGTCAGTTAGAACAACTTTTAGAAGATAACACAAAATATAGCTTACCTCAAATTATTTCTACAGAAAGGCCTGATAAAACATCAACTTATCTATTAGAAGGTAGAGTTGTCGTACTTGTAAACGGCAGTCCGTATGCTTTAATTGTTCCAGCTGTTTTTGTAGATTTCTTAGAGTCTTCTGAAGATAAAAATATTAAATTTCAGTTTGCAAATTTGTTAAAAATTATAAGAATTGCATCCTTTTTAATAACTTTGCTTTTGCCAGGAATTTATGTGGCTATAACTAGTTTTCACTTAGAATTTATTCCTACAGAATTATTATTTGCTATAGTGGCTTCTCGTGCATCAGTTCCTTTTTCAATTATTTTCGAGATAATTATTATGGAACTATCTTTCGAACTTATACGTGAAGCCGGTTTAAGAGTTCCAAGTCCAATTGGCCCTACTATAGGTATAATTGGTGCTTTAATTATTGGCCAATCTGCAGTTGAAGCTGGTATTGTTAGTCCTATTTTAATAATAATTGTTGCAATAACTGGTATTACTTCTTTTGCTATTCCAGACTACTACCTTGCATTTCACTGTAGAATATGGCGTTTTGTGTACATTATTTTTGGCTACCTTGCTGGTTTACTTGGAATTGCTTTTGCTTCGTTTATTCATATTCTTATTGCTACTAAGGTGCAATCTTTTGGAGTATCGTATTTGGAACCATATATTCCTTCTAAAGGTCGCCTTTCTAGTGGAATATTTAATAAACCTATTTGGAAACGAGAAAAAAGAGAAGATTTTCTTGACACCAAGAAAAAAGATAAGCAAGAACACATTAGTATGAAGTGGAGGTTCTAATGAATTACAATAAACTTGGAAATTTTGAAGCGATTTGTTTAATTGTGGTTTTATTCATAAATCATCTTGTTTTAAATTTACCACAAATGATATTAGATAATTCAAAAAATGCTTCTATATTAAATTGTATATATATTTTAGCACTTGTACTTATTTTTGTATTGTTAATTGTAAAACTTTTAAAAAATTTTGCCGGTTTAGATATAATTGATATATCTGAATACTTAGGTGGAAAATTCTTACAAGTTTTAATTGGAATTCTTTGCATAATCTATTTGCTTATAGAATCTTCTTTTTTAACTAGAATGTTTACTAAAAATTTATTTTTAGCATATTTTAATGACTACCCTATTTCATTTATAGTTTTCCTTTTTTTGTTTGTCGTAGTTGTTGCAAATTTAATGGGGAAAAAGTCCATTATAAAAACTAATACTATAATTGTTCCTATTGCTCTATTCAGCATATTATTTACCTTTATATTTGTTGCAGATTTGCTTAGGGTAGAACGTTCTCTTCCTATTTTAGCAGATGGAGCATCGACCATATTCTTAACTGGAGCAAGTAACATATTTGCATTTAATGGATTATTCTTCTTGTTTTTCATTTCTCCATTACTAAATAAAAAAGAAGATATACCGAAAATAGCATATTCTTCTACTTTAATATGTGGCATATTTTTAATTTTATCAATAATGGCATTAGTTTTTGCTTTTTCTGATATATATTCTGTTGTTAGAATATCGCCACTTTATTTTATAATTATCAATAGTAAACTTAGCAGTTTTTTAGAAAGACCGGAAATTATATTTATATTTATTTGGACTTTAAGTCTTATGTCATTTTTAAGTATAGCTGTAATGTTTATTTTAAATATATTTAAGAAAATGACAAATATGAAAGAAGTTAAAACTCTGTCTGTAGCTGTTTGTACCATTATTTTTACTCTCTCTTTGCTAATAGATAATGTTTTTACATTAGAAAAGGTAGCAAATGCTTTTTATAAATATGGCACTCTGGTGCTAGTTTTTGGAATATTTACTTTAGTGCTAATAGGTGCAAATATTAAAAAAAGGATGTTAGAGAAAAACCAAAATATTAACTACAAAGAATAGTGTTTTTACTTTTTTTGTAGTATTTAATATCAGGGCAATAAGACTTAAATAAGCTAAAAAAGGAGGTTCTTATGAATTATAAGGTACGTAAAGCATTTGCAATTTTTATACTAACTTTGCTAATACTAGTTGCAACTACAAGTTATTATGGTATACGTGGTATAGACAATCTTGCTTATGTTGTTGCTATTGGCATTGATGTTGGTGCTAATGAAAATTTATTACTTAGCCTTCAAATTTCTTTGCCGAATGGTGGCGAATCATCTGGCAGTTCTTCTCAGTCTACATCTGTGGTTGTAGAGTCTGTTGAATGTTCCTCTATAAATGCTGGCATAACTTTATTTAACAGTTACTTAGGTAAGGAAATAAATTTGTCTCATTGTAAAGTACTTGTTATCTCAGAAGAATTTGCAACACAAGGGGTTAGTGAAGTATTATATACTCTTACGAATGAGATACAATTTAGAACTACTTCTAATATAATAATAAGTAAATGTGATGCAAAATCGTATTTAGAGTATTCCGCTCCTCTTTTAGACAAAGTTTCTGCAAGATATTATGAAATTGCTCCTACCTCTAGTGAATATACCGGCTACACAGAGAGTATAACTTGTAATGAATTTTTATCAGCAATTAGTAATAATTTTTCTAGTCCGGTAGCCATACTTGGCTCTATAAATTCTGAGGCTACTCAAAATCAAGACTTAAGTTCTTCTAATGTTACGTCTTACTATACAGCTGGTCAAACACCTATATCACCTAAAAATGATGGAGTAGAAACAATGGGGCTTGCAGTTTTTAATAAAGACCAATTAGTAGGTGAATTAAATGGATTTGAGTCCATTTGCCATTTAATAATTTCTAACAAATTAAAAAATGCTCAAATTAGAGTACCTAGCCCTGTTAAAGAACTTGATTTTATGGACTTATACATTGAATTCGATGATGACACCAAAAATTCTGTATATTTAGTAAATAGTACACCATTTATTACTTCTAAAATAAAAATAACTGCAAAAATGCAGTCTATGAACAAAAACATTAACTTGAAAGATGAGGAATTAGTTAGCAAAATCGAGACATCTGCTGAAGCATTTCTAAAGGAAAATATAATGAACTACTTGTACAAAACTTCTAAAGAGTTTAGAGCAGATATTGATAGTTTTGGACTATATGCTTCAAAATATTTTTCTACAAACCAAGAATGGGAAGACTACAACTGGATACATCATTACAAAGATGCATATTTTGATGTGGACATTGATGTAAATCTACGTTCTAGTTATTTGCTAATTTCTACTGATGAGGAGAGTGAATAGTATGAGTTTTGTAATTTTCTTTACTTGCATTTATGCTTTTTTAGAAACTGCTATTAGCGGGTATTTTGAATATAAAGAGAATAAGTTTGTTGGAGTTTTGCTATACTTGATTGCTGTATTTTGTTTAGTAGTGCCGAACTTCTTAGCTTAATAACGTTGTTTTTTATTTTTTGAGAAGGTAAACAAATCTAGGTCACCTATTTATTTATTTTAAATTTTCGACTTAAGGTGGGGACCGACAAGTTACAGTATGTGAAAAAATTACTCTTGAAGAAAAAACTTTTTTTTCTTCAAGGTAGAATTTAGTATCATCCCATTGTAATTTTTTCTACAGACTGTTACGTAGTTGGGGGTCGAAAATAAAAATAAATAAATAGGTGACCTAGATTGTTTTATACCTTCTCAAAATCAATCTGTCTAGAATTCTTGTCTGCTCTAATTACTCTAATTCTAATCTTGTCGCCAATGTGGTACATTGTTTTTGTTTTTTCTCCAAGTAGAGTCTTGTGGTCTTCGTCATATATAAAGTATTCGTCTCCGAGTTTGTCGAATCTTATCATTCCTTCTACTGTGTTTTCCAACTCCACAAATATACCAAATGAAGTAATACTTGATATAATTCCATCGTATTCTTCTCCTATATGACTTTCCATATATTCTGCCATTTTTATATCTACACTTTCTCTTTCTACTTTTTGTGCTATTTTTTCTCGTTCTGATGATTCTTCTGCATATTTAGTAGCTTGCGTGCTGTATTTTGCTATTTCTTCCTCACTTAAGTTATACCCCTGTTTTAGATATTTTGAAATTATTCTGTGTATGAATAAATCTGGGTATCTTCTAATTGGTGATGTAAAATGGCAATAATATTTACTTGCAATTCCAAAGTGGCCTTTGTTTTCACTTTCGTATCTTGCTACTTTAAGTGTTCTTAATACAAGAGTAGAAACTACTCTCTCTTCTGGCTTTCCCTTTACCTCATTCAACACTTCTGCGAATGCTGTTGGATGTACCTCTTCTTTTTTGCATTTTACTCTATACCCTAAATTAAATAAAAATTTATTAAGCTCACTAACCTTTTCCATATCTGGTGCTTCATGTACTCTGTATATAAATGGTGCTTCAAGCCAATAAAATTTTTCGGCTACTGTTTCGTTTGCTGTAAGCATAAATTGCTCTATTATTTCATTTGCAAATTTTAGTTCATATTTTGTAATATCTACTGCAATTCCTTTTTCATCTAATATAACCTTTGTTTCTGGTATGTCTAAGTTTAAACTTCCTGCCTTTTCTCTTCTTTTCTTTAAAATATGTGCAAGTTCTTCCATTAGTTTAAAGTGTTCTACATATTTCGAATAATGTGCTACAACTTCTTTATCAGAATTGTCCAATATTTTTTGCACATTTGTGTAACTCATTCTTTCAGTAACATTTATAACACTCTTAAATATATCTGATGATACTACTTGTCCATTTTTATCAATTTCCATAATACATGAAATTGCAAATCTATCCTTGCCTGCATTTAAGCTACATATACCGTTTGAGAGTTCTACTGGAAGCATTGGTATAACTCTATCTAACATATACACACTTGTTCCTCTAGCAATAGCTTCTTTATCTAAAAAAGAACCTTCTTTTACATAGTGGCTTACATCTGCGATGTGTACTCCTAAAATATAATTTCCATTTGGCAATTTTTTTACATTTACAGCATCATCTAAATCTTTTGCATCATCGCCATCTATTGTAAAAATTTCTTCATCTCTTAAATCTTTTCTATTTACAATATCTTTTTCATCTATTTCTTGGCTAATCTTCTTTGCTTCTTTTATAACAGGCTCTGGAAACTCATAGGGCAAATCATACTCTTTAACTAAAGATAGCATGTCTACACCAGCTTGGTCTATATATCCAATAATTTCTATAATCTTTCCCTCAGCACTTTTGTCTGCCTTTGGTAGTTTAGTAATCTCTACAACCACCTTTTGATTGTTCTTAGCCTTCATTGCATCTTTTTTTGCAATATATATGTCCGTGCCAAGCTTTTTATCATCAGGTACCACAAAGCCAAAATTTCTACTCTTTTGGTATGTGCCAACTATTGTATTTTTTTCTAGTTCAAAAATTTTACTATCTTCCTTTATTTTTGGCTTTTTTATGTCTAATTTTGCATTCTTTATTTTTGCTTTTTTATTTTTTACTTCTTCTTTTTTTATGTCTTTCAATTCCTCTTCTATTTCGTTAAGTCTATTTTTTAGTTTTGCTATTTCTTTATTCTTTTTGTTTAAAGCTTTCTTTTTATTTTCTAACTTTTTATATAATTTTCTATTATTCTTACTCATTGGTCTCCTTTCTTCCAAAAAAAGAACATATATCTTTTACTATATATGTTCTACAATATTTATATTTTAATACCTTACATTACAAATAAAATTGATAAAGCTATTGCAAGTACAGCAAATAAAACTCCAGAGATAATTGTTGCTCTTTTAAGTCTACCTTCTTTTGTTCTACCTTTGTTTTGCTCATAGAAGTTATTTGCGGCAGCTCCTGTAATTGTTTGTGAAGCTCCACTTGTATCCTTTGCTTGTATTGTAGCAAGTACTATTAACACTATACATACTAAAACATATATAACTAACACTATATTTCTTATTATTTCTACCATTAGAATCAATTCCTTCCTATTTTCTCTTTTAGTAACAATAATTATTCTACCATATATTTATATGAATTTCAAGTAGTTATTCTAAGATTTTGCAGATTTGTAAAATCTTAGAAAATGTTCTTTATACTTAACTTTGTCTTTTCCTCTATATGTTTTAAAATAAAACTACACTTTTCTACTTCTGGTACAATCTCATCATATTTTTCTATCTCGTAAAATCCTTTTATGGCATAAATCTGTGTTTCTACCTTTTCTAGCTCATCGTGTTCTATATAATATGCAAGCTTTTCTTGTAGCTCGTTCCAAGTATTTTCTAAATTATCCACTTCTTCCTTAATTTTATTTTTATCTATACTACTGCTTTCAGTATTTGTTTTATTACTTATATTATCGCAAACAATTTGTGAAACAACATCTAGTCTTTCACTCATTTTATTTACACTATTTTTTGTATAGTTTTGTGTTATTATATTAGTTACTATTATAAGTACTATTATAAATATACAAATAATTAGTTCTTTTTTCAATATCTATGCCTCCTCTATTTATAATCTATTAAGCTGAAAAGAGCCTGTCTCCAAACATGACAAATGCTATAACCCCTTTTCTTCTTTCTCTTGGCAGAAAAAATTACCTTTACCATCAATAGTTACAAGTAGAGCTTGTTCTGGCAAAATCCCAAACTTGTTAACTTGCTTTTTTAACCAGTCATAATCTTTTTTTAGTATTTTTAAATTTTCGTACATCACTTTTCCGTCCACAACTAAATCGTAAGCTATTCCTTCATACTCTGGCTCTATTCCAAAATCTTCTGGGATTGTGGTTCTTTTATTTGGCTTTTGTATTACTGTAATTTGTCCACTAGTTTCTAATATTGCATATTCTACATCTCCAATATTTACAATATTGTTACCTCTTAATCTTTCTTCTAGTTCATTTACAGTAAATCTTTCTTTTTTTAAATTCTTTTCATTTATTTTTCCTCTATATATTAGTATAGAAGGCTTACCACATAGTATTTGCCTTGCTTTTATACTTTTTATATTTAGTATAGAAATAACTAGGTGCATCACAAGTAATGCTAAAATTGGAATTATACCATTTGTAATTGGTATTCCTGTATCTGCCATTGGTGTTGATGCTAAGTCTGCTATCATTATTGATATTGCAAGTTCAAATGGTTGCAATTGTCCTATTTCTCTTTTTCCCATTAGTCTCATTACAACTAACACTATTATGTATAATAAAATTGATCTAATAAAAATTATTAACATATTTATCCTCTCTTATTTTGTATTTATAGTTATAGTTTTTACATTTTTTTATTTATTATACAATTTAAGAGAAATATTATACAAATAAACATATACAATATTTCTCTTTTAAAAAAATTTTTTTGAATAAATTATTTTTTTTAGTTCATAATAAGAGTAATATCAAAGATTATTTTTTACTTTATTTATTATTCTTTGAAGTTCTTTAGAATTTATATTTTTTATACTTTGTTTTGTTTTTTCTTATCTCTTTACAATAATATAGCAGTAGAAATAATCTTTGATATTGATTTTATTTTAGCTTTTAATCTGTTTAAATAGATTTAAGGAGGTTTTATACGATGGAGAATAATCAAGCTCAAGCTAAAAATAATACTTCTACTGTATGGCAAGTTGTCGGAAGATTGATTACAGCAGCCATTGTTCTTGGTATAACAGCATTTTTTACACCAGGTTTCCAAATTAGTAATATTTGGGCTTTAGCTGCAGCTGCAGTAGTTCTTACTATAATAGATTATTTACTTACAAGATTTACTGGTCTTCACGCAAGTGCCTTTGGTAAAGGTTTTGTAGGATTTGTTTTAGCAGCAGTTGTATTATATATAACCCAATATTTTGTTGCAGGATACACAATTTCTTGGTTAGCTGCAATAGTTGGTGCCTTAGTTTACGGTGTTGTTGACTACTTCTTGCCAGGTGAACAGTCATAAGGAAAATACTATTTCAGCAAAAGGGGACGGGCTTAAATTGTAAAAAAAGGTAACATAATTAAAGCCTTTTTACAATTTAAGCCCGTCCCCTTTTGCTGAAATTTTGCTTAATTTACTCCTCTTCCTCATCAAACTGTGTTGTGTATCTTCGAGGGAAGAAAATTTATTATATAATATTATTTATTTCATTTATTATATTATATACTCTTGCATCATTATATGTTCCATTTTCAAAAAGCATATCTAAAAAATTAGTATCACTCGTAATGAACTGAATAATTTTTTTGCAAATAGAATTTTCAAATAATCCAAGCCAATTATAATAATCTATAGACATTTCTCCATCAATATAGTAGTTTACATTAATTTCTTCTTTTTTTAATTCATATGGAGAAAATCTTAATAGTAACTTAAATATTTCATATTTTTTTCCATTGTTATAATTTAAATTACACTTCTTATTATATTGATCAAATTGATTTTCTACTTTTCTTCCTGTCTTTCTATCATAATTTATTAATAATATTTTATTATAAACTGTTTCCTTATTTTCTAATAATAAATATTTATATTCATCATTATAAAAAATGTGTATAATTATAAAATACAATACCAGAATAATATTATATATATTACTTAAGTCGATATTTTTTTCTATTAGATATTCTTTTATAGAAATATATTTTCTTAATACTTTCTTTATGTGTCTAGAGTTATAAAACTCAATATTATTCAGAAATTTCACAATTTTTTTTGAATCCTCATGACTAATACTCATAATTGTAACAATAGCATCTTCAAAATTTTCTATATTTATATTATTGTTAATACTAAAATTAATAGGAAATATTTTTTCTAAATATTCATCTGCTTTATTAAAATCATTATTATATTTATTTTGCAATGCTAAAGTAACAGCTTTTTTATCTATTCCTATTATAAATATAATATTTTTATTTACAGATAATAATAATTTTATAGAAGATATTAAATTAATAATGTTTTCTGATTCACATCTATCCAAATCATCTAAAAATACAACTAATTTTTTGTTATTAAAAGTCATTTTACTATATTCTTCTTCGAATTCATTTATTTTTTCCCACAAGCATTTATTATCTTCTATCTTTTTTACTCTTTCTTCATCTAATTTTTGCACCTCATCTATAGCCTCTCCTGGCTTTATATTTATTATTCCTAAATTAATGTCTATTCCTTTTGCCATGCTTTTTAATATACTATATCCTGTTTCTAGTATATTTTTTCCATTTTCCTTAAGCCTATTAATTTTCTTATTTTTAGTCATGAATTTTAACAATGAATATGGTAAATTATCATCTTTTTCATATTTCCAAGTATCAAACCATACTGTTTCAAATTCATTTTTAGGTAAGTTACTTTCTATTGTTTTCATTAAACAACTTTTACCAATTCCCCATAACCCATATATTGCAATTAAATTATTTTTTTCTAATAATTTTTTGTTATTTTCTAATTGTAAAAAATTACAAATTGCTATTGCTTTATCATAAGTTCCAAACATATCATTTCCACTATTTAATACTTTTATTTCTTCAATTAAACTTTCCTCCATTTACTTTCTCCTTGTCATATTTTATTTCAATAATTTTCTTTCATTATCTTTTGTTAATATTTTCATTTGTGATATTGCTATTTGATTTCATTTATATAATCTTTCAGATTGCGACATTCCTTCATTTATAAATATTGAATTTGTATTTTCTAGATTTGCTAAACATATTAATTCATTTATACTTGCATAATCTCTTATATTTCCTTTTTGTTTTGGATTCTTTTCTCTCCATTCTTTTGCTGTCATTCCGAACAATGCCATATTTAATACATCAGCTTCTTCTGCATATACTAAATTCATTTGCTGACTAGTTAATTCTTTAGGTATTAAATTGTTTTTTATTGCATCTGTGTGTATTCTATAATTTATTTTTGTTAATTCTCTCTTTGCGTCCCATCTTAGCTCTTTTTGTTCTTCTTGCTTTAATCTTTCAAATTCTTTAATTAAATATATTTTAAATTTTGGGCTAATCCACATTCCAAACTCAAAAGCTATATCCTTATGTGCATAAGTTCCTCCATATCTTCCTGTTTTTGCAACTATTCCGATTGCATTTGTTTTATTTGACCACTCTTTAACGCTTATTTTATAACTATTTAATCCTGCTTGGCTTTTAATTATGGCGAATTCGCCATAATTAAAATTAGGATTATGTAATTCTTCCCATATACCTAAAAATTCAATTGTATTTCTATTTCGTAACCAATCTGAAATAAAGAATTCGCCATCTTTTGATTTTAACATATCTGTCAAAGATATGTAATCTTCATTACCTTCGTTATAATAGTTTATTCTTGTATCTAAGACTTCGAAATTTTTCATAATACCACATCCTTTCGTTAATTCTATCAAACATTTGTTTTGTTGTCAATAATATTATTTTATTTTTTAATTTTTTATATTTTATTGAATAAATTTAACAATTAAATTTAATTTTCATCAAATTTATGATAAATTATTAGCATAATTCAATCTGGCAACGCAGTTTATATATAGATAACTCATAAACAATAATTTGTATGGAGGAATTGCCATGAGTACAATTAATAGGGTGCTACATCGAATAGCTGAAGAGAGTAATGGAAAAATGCGTATAGTAAAAGTCCCACCAGAAAGGCGGCCAACTGCTGAAAGTCTAAAAAAATTAGACAGAGAAATCCAAGCACAACTTGATGCTAATGAAGCTATGCGTCACAGAAGTTATATCAACGCTAGTAAACAGTAGTTTCCATCAAAAAAGACGGGCACTCCCGTCTTTTTTTGGTGACAAGCAATTTTAGACTATTTACAATTGTTTGTCTAAAATATATAATTGTTTATATATTCTAGGTTGGAAAAGAATAGCTGTTTTGACTACTCTTCTTCCTCATCAAACTGGCTATTGTATAGGTCTGCATAGAATCCACCTTTTGCTAGAAGTTCTTCATGTGTTCCTTGCTCAACTATATCTCCTTGATTCATAACTAAAATCAAGTCAGAATTTTTAATAGTTGATAATCTATGTGCTATTACAAAGCTTGTTCTTCCTTTCATAAGGTTATCCATTGCTGCTTGAATTTGTATTTCTGTTCTTGTATCTATCGAACTTGTTGCCTCATCAAGTATTAGTATTTTTGGGTCTGCCAAAATTACTCTCGCAATTGTAAGTAATTGTTTTTGTCCAGCTGAAATATTTGAAGATTCTTCGTTTATCATTGAATTATATCCATTTGGTAATGTTTTAATATAGTGATGCACGTGGGCTGCTTTTGCTGCCTCTATTACCTCATCATCTGTTGCATCTTCTTTGCTATATTTAATGTTGTCTTTTACTGTACCTCCAAATAGCCAAGTATCTTGAAGTACCATACCAAACATTTTACGAAGTTCTCCTCTGTCAAAGTCTTTTATATTATGACCATCTACTAGTATTTCTCCATCTGTTACATCATAAAATCTCATAAGAAGTTTTACCATTGTAGTTTTTCCTGCACCAGTTGGTCCAACGATGGCAATTTTTTGTCCTTCTTTTACTTTTGCGCTAAAGTCTTTTATAATTATTTTATCTGGATTGTATCCAAATTTAACATGCTTAAATTCTACGTTTCCTTTTAATTTACTTGTGTCTATGTTTCCTTTTGCGGTATTTACTTCTTCTGGTTCTTCTAGGAATTCAAATACTCTTTCTGCAGCTGCTACCATTGATTGTAGCATAGATGAAATTTGCGCAATTTGGTTAATTGGCCCGAGTAAATTGTTTGTTATATTGTATAAAACTTTGTATATTACCAACTGTAATTGTTCCATTTATTGCTAAATATCCACCAGCTACTGCAACTCCTACATATCCTACATTAGATATGAAGTTCATAACAGGGTGCATTAAACCAGATAGAAATTGTGATTTCCAAGCAGAATGATATAGTTCATCATTTGCTTTGTCAAAAGTATTTGTTACTTTATCCTCTGCATTGAAAGCTTTTACTACGGTAAGTCCACCATAAATTTCTTCTACTTGACCATTTACGTGTCCTAAATATTCTTGTTGTCTACTAAAGTATTTTTGTGATTTTCCTACTATTATTCTTACAACAAAACCTGCTACAGGTAGTATTACTAATGATATAAGTGTCATCTGCCAACTAATTGAAAACATCATTATTAGTATTCCTATTATTGTACATATTGCTGTAATTATTTGTGTAATACTTTGGTTTAAGTTCATACTTAGTGTATCAATATCGTTTGTGATAATTGATAATACTTCACCATGAGTCTTTTTATCAAAATAATTCATAGGAAGTTTATTTATCTTTGCAGCTATATCATTACGTATTCTATATGTAAGCTTTTGTGCTATTCCTGTCATTGTAAATCCTTGTACGAAGGAGAATATTGCGCTTAATAAATATAGTCCTAGAAGCATTATTGCTATCTGTGCTATTTTTCCAAAGTCTATTCCACTTCCTCCAGATAATTTGCTTACAATCCCATTAAATATTTCTGTTGTAGCATTTCCTAGTATTTTTGGCCCTACAATAGTAAAAATAGTACTTCCTATTGCAAAGATTATTACTATTATCAATCCAATTTTGTATTTAGATAAATACGAATCGATTAACTTTTTGGTAGTCTTTTTAAAGTCTTTTGGCTTTTCTGTTGTTCCTTGACCTCTTCTCATAGGTCCTCCCATTGGTCCTGGCATCTATTCTCCTCCTTTCCCATTTAACTCTTCTTCAGATAATTGTGATAAAGCTATTTGTCTGTAGGTTTCATTATTTTGCATTAATTCTTCGTGTGTTCCCTGTCCTACTATTTTTCCTTCCTCTAATACAATTATCTTATCTGCATTTAATATAGTGCTAATTCTTTGTGCAACTATAATTACAGTCTTATTTTCTGTCTTCTCTGCTAAAGCTTCACGTAGTTTGCTATCTGTTTTAAAGTCTAATGCTGAGAAGCTATCATCAAAAATAAATATTTCTGGGTCTTTTGCTATTGCTCTTGCTATAGATAAACGTTGCTTTTGTCCACCAGATACGTTGCTTCCTCCTTGTGCAATTGGGTCTTGATATTTTTCTGGTTTACCATCAATAAATTCTTTTGCCTGAGCTATTTCAGCTGCTTTTTCCATTTGCTCATCTGACATAGAATCATCTGCATATTTAATATTTGATTCTATAGTTCCAGAGAATAGTACACCTTTTTGAGGTACAAAACCTATAATATCTCTTAAATCTTTTTGTGCTACATCTTTAACATTAACACCATCTACTAAAAGCTCGCCCTCTGTTACATCATAAAATCTTGGTATTAAGTTTACTACTGTAGATTTACCACTACCTGTACTTCCAATTAGTGCTGTTGTTTTTCCAGGTTCTGCAGTAAAGTTTATATCTTCTAGGATTTCTGTATCGGCGTCAGGGTATCTAAACGAAACATTTTTGAATTCTACTAATCCTTTTTTATTTGGTTCAAATCTCTTTGTTTCTTCTTTATCTTTTATGCTTGGCTCTGTATCTACTACCTCGTTAATACGTCTTGCAGATACTGCTGCTCTTGGAAGCATAATTGATATCATAGATATCATTAAGAATGCCATTACAATTTGCATTGTGTATTGGATAAATGCCATCATATCTCCAACTTGTAAGGTTCCTGCGTCTACATTATGTGCTCCTACCCATACAATAAGTACTGTAATTGAGCTCATAATAAACATTAAAAGTGGCATCATCATTGACATTGCTCTGTTTACAAAAATGTTTGCTTTCATTAAGTCTTTATTCGAATTATCGAAACGCTTTTCTTCTTTCTTTTCTTTGTTGAAGGCTCTAATTACAGGAAGTCCTGTTAAAATTTCTCTCGATACTTGGTTTAGTTTATCAATTAAATCTTGTAATTTTTTAAATTTTGGCATTGCAACTATAAATAATGTTCCAACAACAAATAAAATAGCAAGTATTGCTACACCTATAATCCATGCCATTGAGTTATCACTTGTAGTTAATACTTTTACAAATCCACCTATACCTATAATTGGTGCATATACAACAACTCTAAATAAAATTGCTATTAACATCTGTATTTGTTGAATGTCGTTTGTGCTACGTGTTATAAGAGATGCTGTTGAAAACTCTCTAAGCTCTGCTGTTGAAAAGCTTAGAACTTTTTTGAAAACTTTGTCTCTTAAAGTTTTTCCAAGTTTTGCAGCTACTCTTGATGAACATAGCATAATTGTTACTGCACATGTCATACTAATTAGTGCTATGCCTAGCATTTGAAGTCCAGACAATAGTATGTAATCGTTTTGTAGTTTATCTGTATCTACTCCCAAATCAATATATAACTGTTTTACAGCGCTAATACCTGCCTGCTCTTTTAATGAGTCTGACATCTGTGAAGTATAGTTAGTAAACTGTTCTAGCACAACTGCTTGTTGTCCTTCTGGCATTTGCTCTAATAAATCCATTACATTCATATCTTCTAAATTAGTTTGCATTTGAGCCATAGTGTCTTCACTATTTTCACTTGTAGTTTGACTAGTTAAACTCTCGTTTTCTGATAATGCGCTACCTGCCATATTTCCAGACATGGCTTGCATAATTTGTTCTTTAATTTGATTTGCCGTTTCCTCACTTGTTATTGCACTATATTCTACAAGTGGAGAAATCATTAAGCCTTCTAAATTGCTTAATTGCTCTTCATCAAGATCTTTTAAAACATATAAATTGTTTTCTTCTACATTGTATTCTTTTCCTAAGTATTTCTTTATAACCTTTTCTTGATGATGGTCTGGATTTTCTTCTACTAAATCATAGTTTTCTAGTATTTGCTCATCATCTTCTGTAAAGAATAAAAGTTCTTCCATAGCTTCTTCTGATACTACTTCTGGGACAGCTTCTTCTATTCCACCATACTGAATTCCGACATTAACAATTTTAGATGTATAATCTGGAAGTGCTAGGTCTGTTGCTGCTTGAACACATAGTAGAATAACTATTATAAGTACTGTAATCCACGAATTTTTAAGATTTTTTAATACTTTTAGCATATTTCCTCCTTCTATTTTTTTATTATTGTTACAATAATATATTATATTGCTTTTTTTGTATGATGTCAATTAGTATGGTAGCTTACTTTTGTGAATTTTTTGTGAACTTAGCCCAAGGGGATTATCCTCTTGGGCTAAGTAAATTATTTTATTCCTTATATTTATTTAAGAACTCCGACACATTCATTATCTCAGGTCTATCTATTTGTACATCATTAAAATCTTTATCTCCTGTTATAAAAACATCTACATCTTCTAATATAGCTGTATGCAATATTATATAATCATCATCATCTCTAATTTCAAATAATTTATTTTCTACGTATGTTGGTGAATATACTAAATCATAAGGAAAATTTTTTAAAAACTCATCTAAGCATTGTTGACTTACATTAAATTTTGAATCTATCAGTTCTTTTAATTCCTCTATTGTATATGAACATATAACAATTTGATGATTTTTAGAAAGTTCATTTATTAGTTCATTTATCTTGCTACTTTTGAATATAAATGATGATATAAGAATATTAGTATCAAGCATTACTCTCATATCATTTATTTTTCCTTTCTTTTCTAAATTCTTTTACAAGTTTTACTACATCTTCTTCATCTTTTATTCCAAGTCTTTCTGCTTCGCCTTCAAATTCATCTTGCATTTTTTCTAGTGCAAGCATAGCAGAGTTTTTTATTACAATATCCTCTCCTTTCTGTAAAAATATTATTTTGCTTCCTTCTTTAAGCTCAAGCTTATCCCTAATAGACTTTGGAATAGTTATTTGGCCTTTTGTTGTAACTTTTGCAAGTTCCATTTTCCTCGCCTCCTTTTTCCTTACTTCCATTACTTTTCTTACTTTATTATATTCTATTTTAGCAATAATATCAATACTTTTTAAAAAATTTATTTTTGTAATTCATTATGCCATATAAAGTATGTTATAATAAGTTATACACAAAATGATTTTTATTTTATAGAAAAGGAATGTCGTTATATGCAAAAGCTTATTGTTGATAAAAAGTTTGATAATAAAAAAGTAAGTGAATATCTTTTTTCTAAGTTTAATGGACTTACCCAAAACACATTATATAAAGCCTTTCGAAAAAAGGATATTAGAATTAACAATGTAAAAATTAGCGAAGATAGCATTATTCACTTGAATGATGAAATTACGGTTTATATTATTGATGATTTATTATTTAAGAAATTTAACATAGAAAGAGTTTATGAAGACGAAAATATTTTAATAGTAAACAAGCCGAATAATATAGAAGTTGTTGGAAATGATTCTTTGACTAGTATCTTGGAAAAGGAATATACATATATAGCCCCTTGCCATAGATTAGATAGAAATACTACTGGCTTACTTTTATTTGCCAAAAATGAAAAGGCATTAAATATACTTCTTGATAAGTTTAAAAATAAAGAAATTGAAAAACATTATTTAGCTAAAGTTTATGGTATACCATGTAAGAAGTCTCAAAATCTTGTAGCTTACTTATTCAAAGATAATAAAAAGTCTATGGTATACATATCAGATGTGCCAAAAAAGGGTTATGTAAAAATTAAAACTTCTTTTACGTTGTTAGAAGCAAACCAAAAAGAGAATTATAGCTTGTTAGACGTAGAACTACACACAGGGAAAACGCACCAAATTAGGGCTCATCTAGCTCATATTGGCTTACCAATAATTGGTGATGGCAAATATGGCATAAATGAAGTTAATAAAAAATTTGGTTCAAAGACTCAAGAACTTTGTAGCTATAAATTAAAATTTAATTTCACAACAGATGCAGGAATTTTGAATTATTTAAAAGGGAAAACTTTTCAGCAATTGGGGACGGGCCTAAATTGTAAATTTTAGCTTTTAAATGTATAAACTTCGGCTAATTAATAGTCGTGTATATTTTTTATTTATATTGTAGTCTTAAGGTGGGGACCAACAAATTACAGTCTGTATAAAAATTACTCCTCAAGAAAAAACATGTTTTTTCTTGAGGGTAGAAATTAGGCAAAACTATAGTAATTTTTGTTACAGACTGTTATGCAGTTGGGGGACGGAAATATAAATAAAAAATATACACGACTATTTAATTTTATATAATTAGAATAATTTGCAATTTAAGCCCGTCCCCAATTGCCAAAAAATTAACATAATTTTATTTTATTAACTCTTGGAATTCTTCTGCAGAAATTACTTCTCTTTCTAATAATGCACCAGCTACTTTATCTAGTTTGTCCATATTTTCTCTAATTAGCTTTTGTGCTGTTTCATAAGCATTGTCTAGCAATATTTTTACTTCTGCACCTATCGCATCACCAAATTTTTCTCCAAGTAATTGTAATTCATAAGGATCATCGTCTGTATTTATTGAAATTGGTCCTAATGTTTCACTCATACCGTATTTTGTTATCATATCTTTTGCAATGTTTGTTGCAACTTCTATGTCATTGCTAGCACCTGTAGAAATATCGTTTAGTACTATTTTTTCTGCTGCTCTACCTCCCATTAGTGCTACCATTTTTTCTAACATTTCTGTTTTTGAAATATAACATTTGTCTTCATCAGATTTATACATTGTGTATCCACCAGCGACACCTCTTGGTATAATTGATACTTCTTTTACACCTTTTTGTGTTTCTAATCTACTACTTACTATTGCGTGTCCAGCTTCATGATATGCAGTAAGTTTTTTATCTTTTTCAGATATTACTCTACTTTGTTTTTCAAGTCCTACTGTAACTTTCTTAACTGCATCTTCTATATCTTTATTTGTAATTGCCTCATGCTCGTTTATTGTTGCAATAATTGCTGCTTCATTTAAAATGTTTGCTAAATCTGCTCCTGTAAATCCTGCTGTATCTTCTGCAATACTTTTTAAATTAACATCATTTGCAAATTTCTTATCTTTTGCGTGAATTTTTAGTATTGCTTCTCTTCCTCTCATGTCTGGTAAACCAATTGTTATTCTTCTATCAAATCTGCCTGGTCTTAAAAGTGCTTTATCTAGCATTTCTGGTCTATTTGTTGCGGCAAGCACTATAATTGTTTCTTCTGTATCAAATCCATCCATTTCTACAAGTAATTGGTTTAATGTTTGATTATTTTCAGATTCTGCTCCTCCACTTGTATTTCTTCTAGAACCTATGGCATCTATTTCATCTATAAATATTATACATGGTGCTATTTTCTTTGCTTTTTCAAATAATTTTCTTACTCTTGAAGCGCCAAGTCCTGCAAACATTTCTATAAATTCTGATCCACTCATTGAAATAAATGGAACATTTGCTTCTCCAGCTATTGCTTTGGCAATTAAAGTTTTACCTGTACCAGGTTGTCCACAAAGTAACACTCCTCTAGGAATTTTGGCTCCCATTTTATTGAACCTTTCTGGATTCTTTAAGAAGTCTACTATCTCTATCATTTCATGTTTTTCTTCTTCTAGCCCTGCCACGTCATCAAATTTTGTCTTTGACTTTGTAGTTTCACTATCATATACCTTACCTTTGTCCCCTAGTCCTTGCATTTTAAAGAATAGAACAATAAGTATTACTAATAATATTGTTGGTAATAGTGTAAAAAATGCAGAGCCTATAGATACAAGCACATTTGTAGGCTTTTGAATAAGTTCAAATTCATCATTTCCTTCATCTACTTTTTGTTGTATAAATTCTGTAAACGCTTGTGTACTTGGAACAATAGTAGTTTTTTCTTTCTCTACATCTTTTAACTTTACTTTTAATGTTGTACTTCCTACTGTCATTTCTATTTTTTCTACATTTCCAGCATTTATTTCTTGAATAAGTTCTGTATATGCTAATTCATTTTCGTCTTCTTTATCTTCATTGGTTAATAAGAAATATGTTAAAAATGCTAGTACTATTACTAAAGCTATTAAAATTCCAAATAGTATATATTGCTTTTTCTTTTTTTGATCATTATTTTTTTGATTTTCTTCCATTTGATTTTTTCCTTTCTTTATGCATTATCGCCTTCTGGCTCCTTATTAATCTCCCCATTTTCTTTTTTCTCTTCACGTTTCTTCTTTTTTTCTTCTTTTTCCTTTTCTTGCTCTTGTTCTTTCCTTTTTCTTTCTTCTTCCTCTTGTCTCTTTTTTTCCTCTTCTTTTCGCTTTAGTTCTTCTCTTACTCTTGCTTGCTCTTCTATTATTCTATTTAGTTCAAATTGTTTCTTTATAACGTCAGATTTTATCATCAATATAGCCGTAATTATATATATAGATGCTATTGCAGTATACATAATTTGGAAATATTGTATTGTAAATCCTGTTAGTGTATTTACTATAAAATAAATGATATTTAAAATCAAAGGTAAAGTCAATGAATATGTTGCTATATTATATATTGCACTATATTTTAATCTTAATCCTGCTATTCTTGATACTATGTATGCGAGTAGTGAAAGTACAAAAATATCTATTAAAATATTAGATACATACACTATAAACATATATAATACTAAAGCTATTCCAAGTACTATTAACGAAGTAATCATTTCTTGTCCAGAAAGTATTTTTATTAGTTCTTCCTTGTCTATTTTGTTAATATTATATTTTTCGGAAATATCTTTATAAGAATATTCTACTATATTAGTTGAAAGTCCACTTTTTATTATTATTCTATCTTTTAAAATTAATATTCCATTTTCTTGCGATTTAATATTATTTATATTTTCTTCTATTTCTTCTTCACTATCTGCTTCTGTATTTATAATAACTACAGGTTGTCCACTAGTATTACCTTCAATTTTAAGCATTTTTTCGCCATTACTTGGTATTACACTTAGTTCATAGTTTTCGTATTTTATTTCTGATATTTCTGTATTTATATAATTTTCTACTTCTTTTATTGTAGCCCAAAACTGACATACATAAGCAATAGATATTATTATGCTAAATATAAGTATAATTAGAGCAATATATATAATTGTTCTACTTATTTTTTCAGCAGCTAGACTTTGATAACCATCAAAATCTAGCACACTAGTTTTAACCTTCTTAAAAAACGAAAGTTTTTGCTTTTCCACTACTTTGCTCCTTTCGCTACATTCTTTCTACTGACATTCCTTCTTTTGTATCTTTTACAACATAGCCTTTTTCTTTTAAATTATCTCTTATCTCATCTGATAATTTCCAATTTTTCTCTTCTCTTGCCTTTTTTCTTTGTTCCAATAAATCTAGTATTTCTGCTGGTAACTCTACTTTTTTCTGATTTTCTATATATTTTTCTGAATTTTCCAAATCTAATCCTAAAACTTTATCAAATTCAGCTAAAAGATTAGCTATTTGGCTAGATTTTGTTTCACTTCTAGCAAGTTCCCATATTATTCCCATTGCTAAAGGTATATTTAGGTCATCATTGATTGCCTCTAAGAATCTATTTTTATATTGTTCTATTAAACTATTTTCTATCTTATCATTTCCATTTTTGTGTTTAATATAACTTTCTCTTAATCTATTTAATGCTTTTTGAGATGCCATTGCGCCTTCAAAAGTAAAATTTAATTTTGTTCTATAATGTGCTGTGTAGCAAAATAGTTTAAATGCCAATGCTTCAATTCCTTTTTCTTCAAGCTCAGATATTGTATATACATTTCCTAAACTTTTCGACATTTTTCCACCATCAACTTGTAGAAATTCCACATGCATCCAGACTTTTGCCGGTATTTTTCCAAATGCACCTTTGCTTTGTGCTATTTCATTTTCATGGTGTGTTGGTATATGATCCACTCCACCTGTATGAATATCAAATACTTCTCCTAAATACTTTCTAGACATAGCAGAACACTCTAAATGCCAACCTGGGTATGACAATCCCCATGGGCTTTCCCATTTCATTATATGGTTCTCTGGTGCCTTAATCCATATAGCGAAATCATAAGGATTTCTTTTTTCTGGATCCACTTCAACTCTTGCACCAGCAATCTGATCTTCTACATTTCTATTTGAAAGTACTGGATATTTATCTAATTTAGATACATCAAAATAAATTGCTGTACTTGTTTCATATCCATAACCATTTTCGACAATTTTTTTAGCAAATTCTAGCATATCTGGTATATGGTCTGTGGCTTTTGCAATTATTTCTGGTCTATCTATATTTAGTTTTTCCATATCTTTAAAAAATGCTTTTGTGTAAAAATCTGCTATTTCATAAGGGCTTTTCTTCTCTTTTTTTGCAGCTTTCTCCATTTTATCTTCGCCCTCATCACCATCAGACTCTAAATGTCCAACATCAGTTATGTTCATTACATGTTTTAAAGTATACCCATTATATTTTAGCACTCTTCTTAAATTATCCATAAATACATAAGTTCTAAAATTTCCTATATGCGCATAACTGTAAACAGTTGGTCCACAAGAATATATTCTGACTTCGTTCCCATTTAAGGGAACGAAATCATTTTTTTGTCTATTTAATGTATTGTATAGTTTTATTTGCATAAACCTTTTGTATAGTAATTTAATTAATTAAATTATTATACTCTCCTTTCCTTGTTTTACGTTTCAACTGTATCATTTGTATTTTCTATTTCATTAGTATTTCCACTTATTTCATTTGTATTTGGATCTGGCTCTGGCTCTTCATCGTCTCCTCCTCCTGGTGTTTCAGGCTCTTCTGGTTTCTCTGGTTCATCAGTATGTAAATCATTTATTGTAAGAGTTATTGTCTCGCCTTTCTTTAACTTTGTACCTGCTTTTACACTTTGTTCTAATATTACTCCATCTGGTTGAGACGTATCAGTTTTGTAAGTAATCTTTATATTAAATCCACTTAATGCTCTTCTTGCTTCTGATTGTATCATTCCTATAACATTTTCAACTTTTAAAGTCATAGTTTCTTCTGTATGTTTATCGCATGTTTCATCTATTTCTTCATATTTATCTCCTGCATTAGTTTTCCAACTTGGATTTATCTCCTTTTCTGGTGTTGATAAATATGTTTTCTCTTCTGTTTCTGGACAGAACTCTGTTGCAAGCTTTCCTGTTTCTTTACATATTTCTACTGTTTTATGCCCATCACATTCATCAGGTACTGTACCTTGTACAAATACTTCTGTATATGTATGTGTACATTCTTTTGTAGCTCTTTTTCCTGAATCTGTACAAATTTTTGCAGTTACTATATTGTCTGGTCTTTCAAATCTTTTGCCCTCTAAGTCTTCATGGATGTCATCCATTATTGCTGACCAAATAACCATTGCTGGATTATCGCTTCTCAATCCTGGAATATAAATATTTTCTGGTTCATCAAATCCAAACCAAGTTGCAGCTGTATAGTATGGTGTAAATCCACAAAGCCATCTATCTTTCACATTATTGGTCGTACCTGTTTTAGCTGCTACATCCATACCTGAAATAGAGCATAGCCAAGCTGTACCATCTGTAACTGGAGAAGTTAGAATGTCAGATAATATATAAGCATTTCCTTCACTCATAACTCTTCTTGTCTCTTGTTTAGCTTCAAGGATTACATTTCCGTTTAAATCTTCTACTTTTGTATAAAATGTTGGTTCTATGTACTCTCCACCACGTGCAATTGTAGCATATGCTGCTGCCATTAGTAACGGAGTGGTTCCATGGCTAGTTCCTCCTAATGCTAAACCAAGTTCTTCATCACTTTCATCATATTGTGTCATTCCCAATTCATTTAAAAATTCTACTCCGTTACTTACTCCTACATTTGACAAAATTTTCACATTTACTACATTAGATGAATTTGCTACAGCTTTTCTAACAGTTATAAGTCCTAAATATCCTGTTGAATTTTCCGGAGGATAGTTACCAAAATCTGTTGGTGAGTCATCATATACAGTTGCAGCAGTTATTACTCCATTTTCCAATCCTGGTGCAACTGCAGCTAGTGGCTTCATAGAAGAACCAGCTTGCCTTCCTCCATTTATCATTGATGTCGCTCTATTAGTTCCATAAGTAGGAGAATCATCTCCAAGTCCACCTACTTCTGCAACAACTTGCCCTGTACTATGATCTATTATTACCATTCCAGATTGAGAATGTTCGTTTTTTTCTTTACCTTTTTTCGTAGTTGCATCAACTATATATTTATCTTTTAAATATTCTTCTTCCATTCTGTCTTGTATATCATTATCTTGTGTTGTATATATTTTATATCCATTATTATATACTCTAGCTTTAGCGGCATCCTCATCCATATCATATTCTTCCATCATGTCTTCTATAACTTGATTTATTGCATCTACTTCTAAGAATGATAAATCTGATGTTGATGAGAATTTTCCCTCTTTGAAAGCTAAACCTTCATTTACCTCTGCTATAGCTTCATCATATTGTTCTTGATTTATAAAAGTTTGACCATTTTCATCAGTTACAGTTAGCATTTGTCCTAAAACTGTTTTAGTTCTTGTTTTTATATCTTCTTCGTTATCGTCTCCATTAAATGGATTATAATAGTTTGGTGAATGGTTTATACCAGCCAAAAATGCTGATTCTGCTAAGCTTAGTTCATCTGCTGATTTGTCAAAATAATAATTTGCAGCACTTTCAACACCATATACTGTTCCACCCATAAATATTTCATTCAAGTATAGTTCTAGTATTTGACTTTTTGATAGCATTTGCTCCACTTTATATGCACGTGACCATTCTCTTATTTTTCTTTCTATGCTATCCTCATCATCTTTAAGTAAATTTTTAACTAATTGTTGTGTAATTGTACTACCTCCAAATGAAGAATTTCCTCCATTCAAAATATATGTAACAATAGCTCCTGCTGTTCTTTTTATATCTATTCCACTATGCTGATAAAATCTTTCATCTTCTATAGCCACAAATGCTTCTGGTATGTATTCTCCCATTTCGGACAAAGATATTATTTCTCTATTTTCTTCTCCTGCTAATTCATGTAATAACTCTCCATCTTTATCATAAGTATACGAATTTTGCATTTTAATTACTAAATCTTCTTCTGATATATTCCATGTATCCCCAAAGAATATTGCTGCAAACACACCTGCTCCCGCTAGGCATAGTAATATTATTAATATTATAAATATCTTTATAAATGATCTAAGTTTTGGATGTTTTTTCTGCTTTTTAGATTTCTTTTCTTTTTTGGTTGTTTTAACTTTTTTCATTTTCTTTGTATCTTCATTACCACTTTCTTTTATATTTTTTTCTGTATTTTTATTCTGTATTTTATACATTTTAGTTTTATCATCGTCTCCTGCCATGATAAACCTCCTTTGATTATATAAATTTACTAACCTATTATATAATATATTACTAAAAAAGGAAAGCTTTTTCATAAATTTTTCACAAATTTAAAAACTACTACTTTTTTCAAACTTAAAGTAGTAGTTTTTATATATATTTATTCCATATCCTTAATGTTTCTCATGAATATAAAGCTTTCTATTAAATCCATTACTGCATAAACTAGTAATATAATTCCAACTGTAATCATTAGTGCTCCTGGATAAAATGTTACATAAATTCCTCCTATAACCATTAGTATTGATAGGATTAGTACAAAAGCCCATACTTTCTCGTTTATATTTTTTAGTTTAAATGATAGTGTAAGTCTTGTAAATCCACTATATATTATCCAAATTCCTATCATAATTCTAAATAAATTTTCTATTGTACTACTATATACTATAACTACTAATCCAATAAGAATTGAAATTATTCCTAGAGCAATATCGTTACTAAATATACTAGAATTTCCTTTTGCAACGAAATAGTTTATTAACTTAATTATTCCTATTACTATAAAGAATATTCCTAAAACTGTTGAAATAAATTGCATAGTAGTCTGTGGATTATATATCATAACCATTCCTATAATTGCTAGTACTAATGAAGTTATTATTGAAGTCCAACCTGCTTTTTTCAAAAATTTCTCCATAATTTATCACATTCCTTTCTCTAGGTACAAATAAGGTTGGAAAATTATAATTATTTTTCAACCCTTTTTATTGTTCCTATGCTGTTGTAACATTCTTCTTAGTAGACACCCTCTTATTCATATTATTATTTTTTCTAGATACTTCTCTGTTATTATTTATAACTAGTTTTGGTGGTGCACCATTTAATACAGTTTCTTTTGTAACAATACATTTTTCTATTTTAGGATTTGATGGTATATCAAACATAATGTCTCTCATTATTTCTTCTATAATTGAGCGTAATCCCCTTGCACCAGTTTTTCTTTCAATTGCTTTATCTACTATTAGTTCTAATGCTTCTGGTTCAAATTCTAGGTCTACGTTATCCATCTTTAATAGCTTTTTATATTGTTTTACTAGTGCATTTTTTGGTTTTGTAACTATATCTATTAGGGCTTGCCTATCAAGTTCTTCAAGTGTTGCTACTATAGGTAAACGTCCTACAAATTCTGGTATTAAACCAAATTTCAACAAATCTTGTGGCAATAATTGTTCAAATACTTTGTATTTATCTATATCTTTGTTACTCTCTATTGTAGCACCAAAGCCAATAGATTTTTTTCCAATTCTTTCTTGAACAATTTTTTCTAATCCCTCAAACGCTCCTCCACATATAAATAGTATGTTTGAAGTATCTACTTGAATAAATTCTTGATGTGGATGTTTTCTTCCACCTTGTGGTGGTACTGAAGCTATTGTTCCTTCAACTATTTTTAGTAATGCTTGTTGCACTCCTTCACCACTTACATCTCTTGTTATAGATGGATTTTCAGATTTTCTTGAAATTTTATCAATTTCATCTATATATATAATTCCTTTTTCTGCTTTTTCAATATCATAGTCTGCTGCCTGAACTAATTTCAAAAGTATATTTTCAACATCTTCTCCAACATATCCAGCTTCTGTAAGAGTGGTAGCATCAGCTATTGCAAATGGGACTTTCAAAATTTTTGCAAGTGTTTGAGCAAGTAATGTTTTTCCACATCCTGTTGGACCTAATAATAGTACATTACTTTTTTGAAGTTCTACATCATCTTTATCATTTTCTTCTTTGCTACTAATACGTTTATAATGGTTATATACTGCAACTGCAAGAGTTTTTTTAGCCTCTTCTTGTCCTATTACATACGTATCTAATATTGCTTTTATCTCTGCTGGGCTAGGTAACTCTTCTTTTTCTGTAGTAGTATATCTTATTTCATCGTCATCATATAAGTCATCTTCTACAATGCTTGAACATACTTTTATACAATCACTACAAATAAATACACCTGGTCCAGCAATTATTCTATCTACTTCATCTTGTGATTTTCCACAAAAAGAACATCTTACATTTTTTTGCTTATTATTTGACATTTTTAATTCCTTTCTAAATTCCAATTTCTCTATTCAAAAACGAAGCAAACACGGTATATTGCCTCTTCTATTCTTGTAATTTTGAAAAGAATTGTCTTTTGACTAGGCACACAAATTAAAAATTTATGAGGCGTGCTTTTTGCACGTTGATTAAATTTTTAATTTGTAGTAACAACGTCAAAAGCAATTATCTTCAAAATTACTTTCTTTTGTCCATAATACCATCAATAAGTCCATACTCCAAAGCTTCTTCTGCAGTCATCCAATGGTCTCTCTCTGTATCTCTTTCAATAGTCTCAATGCTTTGACCTGTTTTGTCGCTTAATAATTTATTTAATTTTTCTCTTGTTTTTATCATGTGTTCTGCTTGTATTTTTATTTCTGTTGTTTGACCTGCAATTCCATTTCCACCAATCAATGGTTGATGAATTAGTATTTCTGCATTCGGTGTTGCAAATCTTTTTCCTTTCTCACCATTTGCAAGTAATACTGCTCCAAAACTTGCTGCTAATCCAACACATATTGTAGATACTGGGCATTTAATGTAGTTCATTGTATCTACTATTCCCATACCATCTGTTATTGATCCTCCTGGGCTATTGATATATAAACTTATTTCTCTATCTGGATCCTCTGATTCAAGGAATAATAATTGTGCTATAACTAGACTTGCTGTTGTACTATTTACATCTTCTCCTAAAAATATAATTCTATCTTTTAATAATCTTGAGAAAATATCATAAGATCTTTCTCCTTTTGCTGTTTGCTCTATAACATATGGAACTAAACTGTTTTTTTCCATTTCAAATTCCTCCTATTTTTTATTTTTATTAAAAAAAGTTAGTGGATAAATCTCTTTATTTTATATTTAGCATATATAATAAATATAATTTCCCCCTAACCTTCTATATTAATTATTTCTTTTTTGCATTTTTTACTATAAAGTCTATTGCTTTTTCTGTTTTTAAATTTCCTTCTATATATTCTTTTAATTGTTCATTTGCTAAAAGTTCGTCTTCTTTTCTACCATATTGTTTTGCCATTTCTTTTATTTTGTCATCAACTTCTTCTGGAGTAACTTCAATTTTTTCAGCTTTAACAATAGCTTCTAATACTAATCTAGATTTTATATTTCTTTCTGCTTGCTCTTTATAACTATCTCTTATTTCTTTCTCTGTTTTACCCATTATTTGAAGATATTGATTTAGGTTTAATCCTTGATATGATAATCTATTTTCCATATCTTTTACCATGTTGTCAATTTCTAATTCTATCATACCGTTTGGAATGTCTAATTTTGTATTATCACATACAACTTTTATAGCTTCTTCCTCTGTCTCATATTTAGCTTTTTCTGTATTCTCTGTATCTAATTTCTCTTTTATACTATTCTTTAATTCTTCTAAAGTGTCAAATTCACTAACATCTTTAGCAAATTCATCATCTATTTTTGGTAATTCTTTTTTCTTTATTTCATGTAAAGTTACTTTAAATACAGCATCTTTTCCTGCTAAGTCTTTAGAGAAATAGTCCTCTGGGAATTTAACTTTTATATCTTTTTCTTCATCAATTTTCATTCCAATTATTTGGTCTTCAAATCCTGGTATAAATGTATTGCTTCCAATCTCTAATTCGTGATTTTCTGCTTTTCCACCTTCAAATTCCACACCATCTATAGAACCAACAAAATCTATTGTTGTGATATCTCCTTTTTCTACTGGTCTATCTTCTATACTTACTAGTCTAGAATTTCTTTCTGCCATATGTCCTAATTCATGTTCTATATCTTTGTCTGTTGTATTATACTCTATTTTTTTAATTTCTATACCTTTATATTTTCCAAGTTCTACTTCTGGCTTTGTTTCTACTGTTGCTGTAAATATCAATTCTTTTCCTTTTTCCATTTGAACTATATCTATATTTGGTCTGCTTACTGCTTCTATTTTGTTTTCTTTTATTGCTTCGTCATATATATCTGGAACTAATTCGTTGAAAGCGTCCTCATAAAATATAGCTGCACCATACTGTCTTTCTACTAATTGCATTGGTGCTTTTCCTTTTCTAAATCCAGGTATGTTAAAATATTTTGCAGTTTTAGCATACACCTTTTTCATTGCTTCTTCAAATTTTTCTGCTTCAATGTTAAATGTTAATTTTACTTCGTTTTTATTTTCTGTATTTTCTACTTTTACGCTCATTTTTTTCATTCCTTTCACGTTATATTTCTAATAAGCTTAATTATTATATCACATTTATTTTATTTTGCAATAGTTTCATACCAAATTTTCAGCATTTGCCACATTATTTACAATATCTAAAATATTAACATCAATTAAATTACTAGTGCCTTCACTAGCTTGTACTTCGGTTGTTATATTAAACCAATCTTCTATTCCATTCACAGTCGAAGTATATTTATTATTGTTTTCTTCCATTAAATTTTTTGCTAGATGTACACCATATACCAAAATGGCTGTTATCACTGCAACCAATAATATAATTCCTATAAACATTGGGATATTAATTTCAACATTTCTATTCATATTTCTTCTCCCCTTAAATCTTTAACAAATTGAAATTTATATAGTCTGCACTTATTAATTTGTATTCGATTCCTTGAATTTTCCCTTCAACTGCATCTTTATGTGCTCTCCCATGTAGATGTCCATAATAGCATTTGCTAATATTGTATTTTTCTAATGTTTTAACAAATTCTGTCTTTTCACCACATTCAATAGAAATTTTACTAATTGGTGGATAATGTAAAAATGCTATTATTTCTTTATCCTTGCCAAATTTATTTATTCCATCTTGGATTGATATTTCAAGTCTAACATTTTCTCTTTTTATCATTTTGCTATTACTTTCTGTATCTAATATATTCCATCCTCTCGTTCCTACAATAATTTTATTTTCTACTAAATAGCTATTGTTATATAGGAAATCTATATTGGTAAATTCATTTTCTTTAATAAAATTATTCATTTTTGCTACTGTTGTCCACCAATAATCATGATTACCTTTTAATAATATTTTTTTGCCTGGTAGACTATCTAAATATCCAAAGTCTAATTTTGTATCTTCAAGATGCATTTCCCATGAAAAATCTCCTAGAAGTATTACATAGTCTTCATTTTTTACTTTTTCTATCCAATTATACTTTATTTTTTCGGCATGATTATCCCAATTATCACCAAATATGTTCATTGGTTTATTATGTAGAAATGATAAGTGTAAGTCTGCTATTGCATATATTGACATTCTAAACTCCTATTCATAATATCACAATTTATTATTTTTTCTACCTAAGTTCTTCTTTTTTATATTTTTTTAGTCTTGTATCTTTAAGTTTGGTACAGCATTTAATTCTAAATTAGATACTACTCCAGACATATATCTATAATATCCAGCCGATGCAATCATAGCAGCATTATCAGTACAAAGTATTGGTTCAGGATAATATATTTTGTATCCATCATTTTCTAATTTTAAAAATTCTTTTCTAATATATGAATTTGCCGATACACCACCTGCTAATGCTATAGTTTTTATTCCAAGTTCATTAGCAGCTTTTAAACTGTTTTGTACTAGTATATCTGTTACATATTTTTCAAAACTTGCACATAAATCAGCCTTATTTATATCTGGATTTTTATGGTGTAAATTTATTATTGCTGTTTTTACTCCACTAAAACTAAAATCTAAACCTTCTATATGAGTTTTAGGTAATTCTATATTTGGCTTTCCTTCTTTTGCTAAGTTGTCCACCTTTGGTCCTCCTGGATATCCAAGTCCTATAACTCTTGCCACTTTATCAAATGCCTCTCCTATTGCATCATCTCTTGTTTTCCCTATTATATTAAATTTATCATAGTCTTGTATATGTACTAGATGCGTATGACCACCTGATATTATTAGGCATAAAAAGGGTGGCTTTAATTCTTTATGTGTAATATAATTTGCTGCAATATGTCCTTCTATATGATTAGTTCCTGTTAGTGGCTTATTTAATGCATAACTTAGTCCTTTTGCATAAGATACGCCTACTAAAAGAGCACCTACTAAGCCTGGTCCATACGTACATGCAATATTGTCTATATCATCGAATGTAATTTTTGCTTGTTTTAAAGCTTCTTCTGTTACACCAGAAATAGCCTCTATATGATTTCTAGAAGCTATTTCTGGTACAACACCACCAAATTTTTCATGTATCTTTATTTGTGAATTTATAACATTTGACAAAACCTCTCTACCATTTTTTACTACTGCTACAGAGGTTTCATCACAACTTGATTCAATTCCTAATGTAATTATATCTTTCATTATTTCTCCTTTTAGTATGCCTATATTTTTTTGATTCTTGCTATTTATTTTCTTAAGTTTTATATAGGTAGATGTCAACTTGTGTTAAATAATTCCAAACATTTGTAAAAATAGATTTGTTAATCCATTATTTATTATTAAAATAATTGGTTCTACTATTAAACTTAGTATTCCTACAATCCACAAAGCTATAAATACTATTTCAAATATTTGACTATGTGAATCCATCCAGTTTTTTGCGTTATATGGTAAGAATCCACATAATATTTTTGAGCCATCTAATGGTGGTAATGGAATTAAGTTAAATACTCCCAAACCTATATTTATTGCTACTATACTTTGTATTATGTTTAAAGTAAGTCCTATAGCTTGGCCTGAAGAATATATAACTCCTCCTATGACATTCACACCTGGTGCAAATTTTATTATCAAACATAATACAATTTCAAACACTATTGCAAGTAAAAAGTTCATTAAAGGTCCTGCTGCTGCAACAATTGCCTCTGCTTTAGAAAGTGACATATTTCTGTTAAAATTTCGTGGGTTGATTTCTACTGGTTTTCCCCATCCAAATCCTGCAAACACAAGCATTATAGTTCCAAATAAATCCAAATGCTTAAATGGATTTAAGTTAAGTCTTCCTTGTCTTCTTGGAGTATCATCTCCTAATTTATCTGCTGCAAAAGCATGCGCAAATTCGTGAAATGTAATTGCTATTAATATTCCTGGAATAGAAATAACAAAACTAAGTAATGCTCCATCTCTTGAGAATAAGTTAACAAAAGAGCTAAAAAGCATTAGAGCTATAATTAAAAAAATAAATCTTTTATCTATATACATAATATAAAATCCTTTTCAAATAAAATTAAAGTAAACAATTTCCTCTTGCTATTCTTTATATTCCATATTCTAGTTCAATGGTTTCATAGAACAATTTTATAAATTCTTTGTAATCTGCTTTACTTCTAACTTATCAATAGTTTTATGTTTTTTTAATGTAAAAAAACTGCTATGAGATTAAATTTTTTAGAACTTATTAAGTTTCATCAATAGTTCTATCTATTTCATCTTACAATATAGGTGTCTATCTTTCTTCTTGATCTAAATTTTTCATTGCTCTTGGACCTCTTGTAAAATCGTTTTCATTTACTTTTTTTCCATTATATGGTGATGCTAATTCTCCATTTTTATCAAGAATACCTGTCCTTTGTAAGTCTTCTCTAGCTCTTTTCTTAGCTAATTCAGGATTTGTTTTATATAACTGTTTTAAATCCTCTATATATTTATCCATTTCCTTTATTGTTTCTTCATTCATATTTTTTACTCCTTCTTTATCACAAATAATATACTGCAATTTTACTGCTACCAGCCTTATTTTGATGAAAATCAGTGGATTTTTATAAAATTTTCACGTTCTAAACCTTTTTTTAATCCATTAATGTTAATATTTTTAGATTTTAAATTGCAATTAACATTTATTAAGCATTATTAGATAGTGGTTTCATAGTTGGGAAGAATAAAACATCTCTTATTGATGCAGAATTTGTAAGTAACATTATCAATCTGTCCAATCCAATTCCCATTCCTCCTGTTGGTGGCATACCAATTTCTAGTGCATTAACAAAGTCTTCATCCATTCCACCTGCTTCTTCGTCACCTTTTTCTTTGGCTTCGACTTGTTTCAAAAATCTTTCATATTGGTCTATTGGATCATTTAGTTCTGAATATGCATTTCCATATTCTCTTCCACCAATAAATAATTCAAATCTTTCTACTAGTCTTGGATCATCTTGTTTTCTTTTTGTAAGTGGTGATACTTCTACTGGATAATCCATTACAAATGTTGGTTGAATTAGTGTTTCTTCTACAAAAGTTTCAAAAAATTCGTTTATTATATGACCTCTTGTATTTTTAATATCTTCAAATTGCACACCTTTTTCTTTTGCTATAGCTTGTGCTTCTTCGTCTGTATTGATTGTGTTGAAGTCTACTCCTGTCACTTCTTTTATTGCTTCAATCATTGTAATTTTTTTCCATTCTGGTGCTAAATTTATTTCTTTATCTTCATAAGTTATTGTTGTTGTTCCTAATGTATTTTTAGCAACAGTAGAAATTAACTCTTCTGCCATTTTCATCATATCATTATAATCTTCGTAAGCTGAATAAAATTCCATATTAGTAAATTCTGGATTGTGCTTAATATCCATACCTTCATTTCTAAAGTTTTTACCAATTTCAAATACTTTGTCATATCCACCAACAATTAGTCTTTTTAGGTTTAATTCTGGTGCAATTCTCAAATACATTTGTAAATCTAATGTGTTATGATGAGTAATAAATGGTCTTGCTGCATCTCCTGTTGCAACAGTTGTAAGGATTGGAGTCTCTACTTCCATGTATCCTTTTTCATTCATAAATTTTCTTATTTCTTTTATTATTTCGGCTCTTTTTACAAAAGTCTCTTTAACTTCTGGATTCATTATTAAATCTACATATCTTTGTCTGTATCTTAAATCTGTATCTTTTAAGCCATGAAATTTTTCTGGAAGTGGTCTTAAAGATTTTGAAAGTAAAGTTACTTTCTTAGCATGAATTGATATTTCTCCTGTTTTTGTTTTAAATACAAATCCAGTTATTCCTATAATATCTCCTATATCATACTCTTTAAATTCTTTGTAACTTTCTTCTCCAAGTTCATTTATACTAACATAGCTTTGGATTCTTCCTTCACTATCTTGAATGTGGCAGAATGATGCTTTTCCCATAATTCTTTTAGCCATAAGTCTTCCAGCTACAGTTACATCTTTTCCTTCTAATTCATCATAATTATCTTTTATTTGTTTACTTGTATGTGTTCTATTGAATTTTGTTATTTTATATGGATCTTTGCCTTCTTGTTTTAACTTATCTAATTTTTCTCTTCTTACTTTCATTAGTTGGTTTAAATCTAATTCTTGTTCTCCATTGTTGTTTTCGTTCATAATAACCTCCATTCGAGCTAGTCATTAGCTCTAGCTAGCTTTTTTGTAATTTTTCTTTTCTAAGCACTTGGTACGCATTTAGTCTTTGCGTACGTAAAATATTATATACTATTTTGTTTTTTTTGTAAACCAATTATTGGAAAGATTTAGAGAAAATACTTTAAGATGGTTACAATTCACTCTTGTCCTTTTTCGAAGCGAAGTATGTTTTAATTTTATGTTGTAGCGCTTAAGGTGGGGACCGACAAGTTTACAAACTGTTAAAATGAACGAATGTGAATTTTATACAGTTTGTACGCAGTTGGGGGGCCGGAAACATAAAATTAAAACATACTTTACTTCGACATTTTAGGGTGAACCGTGAATTGTAACTTTAAGATGCTTTTCGTAATTCCTTTGCATGTGCAATTGAAATTTCTGTAATATCTCCTGAAGAAATTCTTGCAATTTCTTCTACAACCTCTTCTTCGTTTAATCTTTTTATTTCTGTATATGTTTTTTCGTTTGTTGTTTTTTTGCTAATGTAATAGTTATATTTTCCCTTTGCAGCAATTGAAGCTGAATGTGTAACTACCATTACTTGATGATTGTTTGATATTGTTTTTAATTTTTCTCCTACTGCTTTTGCAGCTTTCCCACTAATACCAGTATCAATTTCGTCAAAAACTAATGTAGATACTTTATCTACTTCTGCAAGAACTGTTTTTATTGCAAGCATTACTCTAGACATTTCTCCTCCTGATGCAATTTTGCAAAGTTCTTTTTCTTCCTCACCTTTATTTGTGCATATCATAAATTCTACTTTATCTAAGCCGTTTGCATTAAAGTCTTTTATTTTTTCTACTGCAACTCTTAAGTTTGCATTACCCATTTCTAGGTCTTTTAATTCTATGCTTATTTTATTTGAAATAATTTTTGCATACTCACATCTTAGTAAATTCATTTTCGAGCATAATTCTAGCATTTGTTTTTTGACGCTTTCTATTTCTTGTTTTAGCTTAGCATTTATCTCATCTAAATTTTCTATCTCGTTAATTTCTTGCTCTAATTTTTCTTTGTATTCTAATATTTCCTCTATACTATTTCCATATTTTCGTTTTAGTGAAAATATTTCATCTAATCTTTTTTCTACATTATCTCTTTGGTCCTCATCAAAAAATATATCTTCTTTCATTCCAGATATATCTCTTGCAAGTTCTTGTATTTCATAATATATATTTTTTAATTCTGATAGTTTTTCTTCGTATATTTCTCCACAGTTTGAAATTTTTTCTAAACATCTTATCGAATTGGATACACTTTCTATAGCTTGATTATTTAAATTTTCATCTATTTCTTCTAAATTTTCTTGTAGCTTTTCAGAATTTTTCATTAGATTATGTTCTTCAGTTAATTTAATGTCTTCTCCTACTTTTAATTTTGCATTTTTTATTTCCTCTAGCTGGTAATTAAGTAAATCTAACTTTCTTTCCTTTTCCTTGTCATCTCCATAATTTTTGCTTAATTCTGCATTTATCTCGTTATATCTTTTATATAATTTTGAATATTCAGTTTTTAATTCTAATATTTCGTTTCCTATAAAATCATCTAAATATGAAATATGTTTATTTGAATTTAGCAAGTTTTGGTTATCTTGTTGACCGTGTATATCTATAACATTTGACATAAGTTCCTTTAGTTCATTTACGGTTACTAAACGTCCATTTACTTTGCACGAATTTCTACCGTTTGTATATACTTCTCTTGATACTATGATATTTCCATCTATGGAATTAGGATTTTCTGGGCAAAATATACTTGCTTCTATAAATGAATATTTTTCTCCATTTCTTATCATATCTTTCGAGAATCTTCCTCCTGCTATAACACCCAAAGCACCAATTATAAGTGTTTTTCCAGCACCAGTTTCTCCTGTAAGCACATTAAAACCCTCATTAAAATCTATAGACAAATCTTCTATAATTCCTATGTTTTTAATATGTAATGTAGATATCATAGTTGTTCCTCCTTGCGAAACGTTGTTTGTATTTTTCGTTTAATATAATACAACCGTTTGTTCGTTTTGTCAAGTGTTTTTTATAAAAAAATAAGAAATAGCTTTTTACTATTTCCTATTCTTCCACATCGTACTCATATACCACTATTTCTTTTGTATTAAAATCGAATTCATCCACCTTATAATTTACATAGAAGCTTTCCTCTTTTGCAAATTTCAAATTCAATTTATTTGTATCCAGTAAAACTTCTGTTGATAGATTCATACCTACTGGTAATGTCTTATTAAAATTGTCATAGAACATTATATTTGTATAAAAAACTGCTGGTGTATTTTCTTTTATATTTATTTTGCAAAGTTGTATTTTTGCCTTTTTGCTTCGTAGTTCTTGCTCTATTGCATTTTTGGGGTTTATATCAAATATATGTATTCCTTCTATGCTTTTTTTGTTATTTACACAATATACAGACATATCATAAGGAGCTTGTATTTTGTTTAAAGCTTCTTTTATTAGTTGCAAGTAGCCATGTATATTTTCCTTATATGCTTCTATATCTGTGTCCATGTTGATATTAAGCACTTTGTATTTGTCTTTTTCTATTTCTCTATGTTTTTGATTGTCTATAGATTTTATCTTTGTTTTATCTTCAATTAAGCCTCCAAAAATATCAAAATCTTTAGCATTTATTATTTCTATGTCATTTTGATAATCTTGCTGTAATTTCTTTAAATCTTCTTCTATTGCAGTAGTTACTTTTTTCTTTCTGCCTCGAGTCTTCTTGTTCTCTTCTACTTCATTTATTTCTGTATTTTCTTCCTCATCGCTTGATTCTAATTCTTTAAATGAATTCGGTACATATCTTATTGCAAATATTGCATCTGTCTCATTTTTTGATAGCTTTCTCCTTTGCAACTCATCCATCTTTTTGCCTAATTCTTCCATATCTTCATCATAGTCGAAATATCTTTTCATTTTTGTTTTTTCGTTTTCTTCTTCCTCTTCTGCCTCTGCCAATGTTTGCATTTCATCTTTACTTGTAAACTTCCAAAATTCAAAAATACTTTTCTTGTGCTTGTCAATTTCTTTAATATATAAATCTGCATTATCATTTTTCTTAGATAAAATTTCCTCTTTAGTTTCAATTGCTTTTAAATCAAGAGTTAAATTAGTATTTTCTTTTTTTACTTCTTCTAATTTAGTACAGATATTTATTAAATCTTCTATTGTATACTGTTCTTTTAATTCATATAAAGATTCTAATGTTTCGTCTTTCTTTTCTTCATTTACGACACGTTTTTCTGGCTTTTTAATAACTTTTTCATCTTTCTTTTTCTTAAAGAAATATCTTACTCTACCAAAAAAAGTTTTTTTACACTCTAAAAATGTTGCTATCTGTTTTTGTCTTAGTAAATATTCTTGTGTCAAATCTTCTATTATTAACTTAAACTTGTCTAGCTTTCTTTTTAATTCTTTTTTCTCTTTTTCTTCATATTTAAGTTTATCAATTTTGTCTACATATTCTACCTTAATAAATTCTGCTAATTTGCTATATTCTATTTTAGTATTGTTGCTCCAAAACTCGATATTTCCATCCTTACTTATTTTAGTTGCAAAATGATATTCTTCTCTTGCACCAGTTGCTAATATAAACATTGCTTTTAAGAGCTTATATAGTTCTAGAGCTTCTTCTTTTGTATATAATGTTATAGAATATGTTGTTCGCATTTTTTCGTATATATTTGTTTGTCCTACAATTTTTATGAATAAGTTATTGTCTTTATCAAATATTTCATATATATTTGGCCAATCTTTTGTAAAATACCATAAGTAATTCTCCATATCATCTATTTCCGATTTACTTAAAAAACCTCCTGTATACTCCATATGGCTTATTGGAGTAAATATATATCTTGGTTTTCTGGCTCTTACATTTGCAATTTGCTCTTTTAGCAAATAAAATAGAGCGTTGTTATCTTGCTCTTCTGTTGGTACTAACATAAAATATTTTTTTGCATAGTCTGAATAATAAATTTGCCATATATAATTATTTGGATACTTTACTTCAAATGGTATCTTTTCATTTAGTTCTTCTTGCTCTTTTGCTATTTCTTCTATCCTTGGAATGCTCATTGTGGTTACCATTTTAATAAATTTAGCAAATTTTTCTATATTTTCTTCTTTTTCCGAATCTAAATATTCACAAATTGGGCTAGATAATTTATACCTTTGTTTTATATCTGTTAACCTATTTTCTGGAGTTATTAGTATTTCTATATCTTTTATGTTTACATATTTATATACCTTATACACTGCATCATCATAAGAATTAGAAGGTCTAAAATTAAGTCCTTCATATTTTTTTAGAAAGGCTGGTAATTTATCTAGATTTAGACCAATGTATTTTAAATTTTCTTCAAATGTTTTTTCAGTTTCTTTTGCGACTTTAGCCATATTTACCCTCCATTCTTTTTAACGTTACATATTATATCATAAGTTATTTCATTATTCTAGGATAATGAAGATTTTTTTATAGATTTTTTTGCAATAAAAAGACCACCTAGAGAAATTTCCCTAAGTGGCCTAAACTTTGCTATAAATTAGAGGAGTCCAAACGGGTCAACCGAGTTAACCAAACCCACTAAATCGCAGATTTGACCGTCTCCTGATGCTTGAAATCCCTTGATTTTTATTTTGGAAAGGTCTAACTTAATACCTGCTCCAACATATTTGTTAATCTTATACGGTAAATGGCTTGCAGAGCCAAATTCTGCTCTATACTCCATTGCCATTGTGCGTATCTGGATTTCAAATAGTGGTCCGTCAGTCTTCCTTACGACGCAATGAAGACTCTGATATCCATTAGCCTTAGGATTACGAATGTAGTCCTTTACATTGTCCTCAAATCCTGGAATTACCAAGCTCTCGCTCGGTATAATAAGCTTTTCTTTTATGCTTTCTTCACATTCTCCTTCCAAGATTGGTTCTGCTTCGGTTAAGAGGCTACCATTCATAATGAAATATTGCATCAATTCATTTAATACTTCGTAACAGAGCTTAATAGTTTCTTTTGTGTCCCCTTGCCCTGTACACAGTGTAACTCTGAAGCCAAGGAAATCTCTAATAGTATCCATTGGCTTGTTGTTAATGATATAAAGCCTAATTTTTTCATTTAAGCCAATAAAGTCTTTCTGCCTCCTTGTTAATCGCATTTTTACGTCGTATTTTTTCGACAACTTTCTTAGGTGTTCCTTTACCTCATAGAACTCCTTCTCGAGTTCCCGAAGTTTAGTTGGTGCTAGCATGTGCCGAAACTCCTCTAGCTTGTTAGCATAGAGGGAATTCGAAATTGACGGATTAGCACGTAAAAGCTTTACATAGAAAGCCCACGCTTCATCCAGTGTTTCTTTACTTTCGAGTACTCCCTGCAAGTCAGGAAAACTAATTTTTTCTGTCAATGCCATGTAGTAATTTCCTCCATTTTTAGTTAAACCAAAGTTTATTGTACGTTATGCAAATTGCACATACCAATATTATACCACATTTTTCTAATATTCACAAGTTGTATAGACCTGTCCCCAAGTATGACAAATATGTCCTTTTAGGGACAGGTCTGTTTAAGACAACTTTGTCCCATTTAGACCTGTCCCCAAAAGTGCCCGGGTTTTAAACACTTTTTCATATGTGAGAATTCTGAAAGCATTCAAAATGCTTAATTTTTTTGTCAAATTTTCC